>SDZP01000510.1 GCA_004144935.1 Caulobacteraceae bacterium
CTGATCACCACCGCGCCGCCGCCGTTCCCTGCATCGTCGTCGACTTCGGCTATAGCCAGACGCCCGCCGCCGAGCTGGGCGGCACGGTGGTGATCAGCCACTTCGACCAGCTGGCGGCCACGATCACCGAGCTTGCCGCTTGCACGCCTCCGGCCGGGTCGCTATAGACCCCGCCTCCTGAGATGGATGCGTAGCTCAGCGGGAGAGCACCTCGTTCACACCGAGGGGGTCACAGGTTCAATCCCTGTCGCATCCACCATTCCCCGCCCTGATCGCCCCAGCGACGCAACGCCGCGTTCTCCGCCGCGCCCGCTTCGCCTATCATCGGTTTTCGGATTGGATCGGGGACCTCGCGGTGCTGCAGTGGTATTGCGTCATTCGCCATCCTGACGGGCCGACCCCCGTGGTCGGGGCTGACGAGCCCCGTCACTGGTTCGGCCTGTCCCGGGTGCTGATCGAGCGCGCCGCCAGGGACAAGCGCACGCTTATCGAGGTTCGCGCCTACCGAGACCGCCGGCGGGCTGAGAGCGACGCCATCGCCGGCAGCGTCGCGCGGCGCGAGGCCGGCACCGCCTCCCTGGTCGAGGTCACGGCCTGGTTCCCCTTCGACGCCTGCATGCGCAGCCTGCGGCCCGCCTCCCGCAAGCCGATCAGGCTGTCGCGGGACGAGCGCGCCGCCTAGACGGCGGAAGCGCCGGCCTGCAGCCAGCCGCCCTGGAACCCCGCCCGTTCCAGCCCGCGCCGGATCACAGGCTCCTCTCGCATCAGCCGCCAGATCAGGCCGCTGCGATGGTTCTCGATCATCGCCACGATCGGTCCCTGGTCGATGCCCAGCATGTCGCGGCTGACCCAGCCGGTCAGCGGCACGACCTCGCCATGGTCCGGCGGGGCCCGGTCGATGGAGGGGTTGAAAGCGTCCTGGAAGCCATGCGGGCCGTAGAGGGCCGCGCCATGGTCCTCGATCATCCGCCTCAGGGCCGGCGTCACGATCGCCGGCGCGAAAGGCAGGGAGGCGGCCACCGCCGTCGGCGCCAGGGTCCCGTCGTCGAAATCCCAGGCCCCGCGCGCCGAATAGGCTCGAAACGACTTGAGGGCGAAGCCGCGCAGCCGCTGGAACTTGCCGGGGCCGTCACAGGCGGTCAGCCCCCAGCTGTCCTCGCCATAGCCGTTCCAGCGGCCGGGATTGTCGCGGGCGTAGGCCTGCTGGGTCAGGACGGCGCGGCGGCTGTTCTCGAAATAGTCGAGCCCGGCCTGGCGCATGAAGGCGTCCTGGACGCCCCGGAAATCGATCCACAGCTGGCTGTACTGGTGGCCGAACATCGGGCCGAAGGCCAGGTGCGGCGTCGGACTGGCCGTCCAGCTCTTGGGATAGCTGGCGCACCAGGCCTCCCAGGCGCTGGCCGGAACCGGCGATCCTTCCGCCCCCAGCGCCAGCAGATAGAGCAGCATCGCCTCGTTATAGCCGCCCCACTCATAGGGAATGAACCCGCTCTCCGGCGTCCAGCCGAGCGCGAACCGCCCCGACGGCCGCAGGGCGAAGCTCCAGTCGACACGGGCCATCAGCCGCCCGGCCCGCTCGCGGATCTCGACCTCGGCCGGCGCCGCGCCATCGAAGAACCGGGCCGCCGTCAGGGCTCCCGCCAGCAACAGGGCGGTGTCGATGGTGGAGAGCTCGCAGGTCCCGGCCCGCAAGCCGGTCTGCATGTTGAGGAAATGGTAGAACCAGCCCCGCGTGCCCGAGACGCCCTCGGCGGCGTCGCCCTGCGGCGCGGTCTCCAGGGTGCGAAGCGCCCGGGCGGTCAGGTCGGCGCCGCCCGCCCTCGGCATCCAGCCGCGCGAGACTCCCGCCGTCCAGCAGGTCATGGCGAAGCCGACGGCGGCGATGGAACAGGCCGACGGCGTCGGCCAGCGGTCGGCGGTCAGTCCGGACGTCCGGTCGGTGGCCGAGACCAGCCCGGCGAAGGTGCGGGCCTGAATCTGGCCGATCAGCTCCTCGTCGGTCATGCCCCGATAAAGCGGAGCCCTGCCCTTTGCGTCAACGGCCAAGGTTTGACATCGCGCCCGCCGCAACCGACATCCTCCCCATGACCACCGACACCCCCCGCCACATCCAC
>SDZP01000511.1 GCA_004144935.1 Caulobacteraceae bacterium
GTCGAAGGTCACCCTGTCGCTGCCCGTCAGCCTTCTGGACCTCATCCAGTCTGAAGCCGCCAAGCTCGGCCTGACCCGCGCCGCCCGCAAGTCGGACGTCTCCGCCACCCTGACCGGCGACGGCTACACCATCACCCCGAACGCCGCCCAGACCCAGTCCCTGAAGAAGGGCGAGGCCGCCACCTTCGACTGGCAGGTCAAGCCGGGCGACGGCGAGAAGACGCCGTTGAAGGCCAAGGTGGACGGGGTCCTCAAGGGCCAGCGCGGCGCCCCTAAGACCTTCTCCATCGCCACCCTGGAGCAGGTGGTGGCCGACGCCGTCGACACCAGCGAGTCCCAGGCCAAGAAGCTGGGCTTCAACCTCGACAAGCTGGCCTTCCCGGGCCTCAAGCCGATCAAGGTCGGCGACACCGTCATCCCGCCGGGCGCCACCACGGCCGGCATCATCGCCTTCATCATCGCCCTGGTCCTGCTGGCCATGGCTCGCGCCGGCGCCAGCCGCCGGGCCCGGGCCGAGCGCCGCCGCAAGTTCCGCACGATGACCGACTACGATCGCGTCGAGACCGAGAACACCGTCGGACCCGTGCACCAGCCGGTGAACCCGATGCTGGCCGCCGCCGGCGGGGCGGCCGCCGGGGCCGGCGCGGCGGTGACCTTCGGCCACCATGACGACGAGCGCGCTGCCGAGCCGGAGACCCACGCGCCCCACGCCACCGAGCCCCATGTCGAGGCGCCCGCCTACGAGGCGCACCATGACGAGGCGCCGGCAGCCCACCCTGAATCGGCGCATGAGGCCCACACCGACCACGGCCACGCCGAACCGGCCCAGGCTGACGACCATCACGGCCATGCCCCTGAGCATCATCCGGTCAGCAACCCGCCGATGACCTTCCAGAGCGATCCGGCGACGGTGCGTGAACCCGAACACGCCTGAGGCCTCGCGCCTTGAGCTGTAAAAACTAACAGCCGTCGGTCCTTGCAAGGGACCGGCGGCTGACGCATTGAGGTCTCATGTTCGAGCAATTTATTGGCCCCGATCTGGCGAGCGCGGGCGCGGCCCTCCTCCAGGTCCTGATGATCGATCTGGTGCTGGCCGGCGACAACGCCGTCGCCGTCGGCCTTGCCGCCGGCGGCCTGCCGCAGGAGCAGCGCAAGAAGGCCATCCTCTACGGTCTGATCGCCGCGGTGATCCTCCGGATCGGCTTCGCCCTGATCACGGTGCAGCTGCTGGCCATCATCGGCCTGCTGCTGGCCGGCGGCGTCCTGCTGCTCTGGGTCTGCTGGAAGATGTGGCGGGAAATCCGCGAACAGGCCGCCCACGACGAGACCCAGGCCCAGGCCGCCCTCGACAACGACCCGTCGACCGTGCCGCAGGTCAAGCAGGCCAAGTCGTTCAAGGCCGCCTTCGTCCAGATCCTCATCGCCGACGTCTCGATGAGCCTGGACAACGTCCTGGCCGTCGCCGGGGCCGCCCGCGAGCACCCGGGCATCATGGTCTTCGGCCTGCTGCTCAGCATCGCCCTGATGGGCGTGGCCGCCACCTGGATCGCCAAGCTGCTGCACAAGCACCGCTGGATCGGCTATGTCGGCCTGATCATCGTCCTCTACGTGGCGCTGCACATGATCTGGCAAGGCTACCGCGAGGTCGTCGTCCGCACCGACCATCTGGTCGAGCACAACGCCGTGGCGCCGGCCTTCCTCGACATCTCACAGGAAGAGGCGGCGAAATACCGCCGCGAAGAACCGGCAAAGGCGCACTGACCCTTCTTCCCCTGGCCGGGAGACGGATCACTCCGCCGAAATCGCCACCCGCGCCTTGGGCTCAACCGCCCCCGGGGCCGGAGCGGTGAGCATGGCGTAGGCCAGCGCCAGCGAAGCCACGGCAATCAAAGCCACCGCCCCGATCGCCGCCCAGGTCGAATCCCTCGGCATCGGCGCCTTCAGCAGCCCGCGCGCATAGGCCAGCGCCTCGGGTTCGATCACGGTCGGAGTGGAATCGCTCATCCGCTGAATCTCGCCTCCCCGCCTGGGCCAGGCAACCCCTCGCCCAAGACGGCCGCCACCGTCGCCAGCGCCTGGTCCAGCACGGCCCGCTGCATCGGCCCACCCAGGG
>SDZP01000512.1 GCA_004144935.1 Caulobacteraceae bacterium
ACCAGAAGCGCCAGACCGATCGCCGCCGGGATCAGGGTGAACAGGGCCGTCCCCAGAACCGCCGGATCAAAGCCGCCGCTTGTCGCGCCACCCTGGGCCAGCGCCGCCAGCACGGTCACGGTGATCAGAATCGGCGCGACGGCCAGATCCTGCGCCAGCAGGACGGCGAAGGTCGAGCGGCCGACGGCGCCGCGCAGCCGGCCGCGCTCGGCCAGCACCGGCATGACCACCGCCGTCGAGGACAGGGCCAGTCCCATGGCCAGGACCGCCGAGCTGACGAAGGTCTGGCCCATCAGCTTGAAGGCGATGCCCAGCACCAGGGTGCAGGCCAGCATCTGCATCATGCCGAGGCCGAAGACGAGGCGGCGCATGGCCTTGAGCCGCTCCCACGACAGCTCCAGCCCGATCATGAACAGCAGGAAGGCGACGCCCAGTTCGCTGAGCGGGGCCAGCTGGGCCGGGTTGCTGATGGTCAGCCATTCCAGCCAGGGCGCCTGATCGACGAAGCGGCCCAGCCCCTCCGGGCCCAGGACCACGCCGGCCGCCAGAAAGCCCAGGATCGGACTGACCTTGAACCGGCTGAACAACGGCACGGCCACGCCGGCCGCCGCGAGGAAGACCATCAGGTCGCTGTACTGGGTTCCGTCGCCGTGAGCCGTCGTCATAATGTCTCCGCTGATTGATCCCTTCCCATGTGGGGCCTCCGCCGACCATTTCGCATGAAATTTTTTTAAGGCGACACCCTGTCGCAGGGGCGTAGGGTCCGGCCCGCTCGCCTTCAGGCGGCCGTCCGTTCCAAGGAATCTTGATGAAATCGCTGCTCGTCGGCGCCGCCCTCGGCGCCCTGCTTCTGCCCGCCGCCGCCCTGGCGTCGGACCACGACCACCCGTGCGTCGACGCCGCCTGCACCATGGTCTCGCTGTTCGACACCCCGGCCCAGCCCACTGGCGGCGCCGGCTACACCAGCACGGAGACGCCGCATTACGGAACCTGGGGCTTTGACCTGGCCGGTCGCGACACCACGGTGAACCCGGGCGACAATTTCTTCGAATACGCCAACGGCACGGCGCTGAAGAGCCTGGTCATCCCGGCCGACCGCTCCAACTACGGCTCGTTCAACCTGCTGCGCGAACTCAGCGACAACCGGATGAAGGTGCTGATCGCCGACATCGCCGCCAACGCCGCCCTGGCCGCCGGTTCGGACGAGGCCAAGATTCGCGACCTGTATCTGAGCTTCGCCGACCAGGCCCGAGTCGATGCGCTGGACGCCCAGCCGCTTCAGCCCATGCTGGCCGCCGCCCGCGGCGCCGACACCCACGCCAAGATGGCCCGCCTGATGGGCGAGACGGTCGACATGCCCGGCGGTTCGCTGTTCGGCGCCTATATCGGCGAGGACGCCAAGGACCCGTCGAAATACGCCGTCTATCTGGGCCAGTCGGGCCTCGGCCTGCCGGACCGCGACTATTATCTGAACGCCACCTACGCCGACAAGAAGGCCGCCTATCAGGTCTATGTCGCCCAGATGCTGACCCTGGCCGGTTGGGCTGACGCCGACCAGGCGGCCGCCGACATCGTCGCCCTTGAGACCCGGATCGCCACCGTCCACTGGACTCGTGTCGAAAGCCGCGACGACGACAAGACCTACAACCCCATGACCCGCGCCGAGCTGAGCGCGGCCATGCCGGGCTTCGACTGGAACGCCTATCTGGACGGCGCCTCTCTGGGGGCGGTCGAACGTGTGATCGTGGCCCAGAACACCGCCTTCCCCAAGGAGGCCGAGATCTTCGCCGCCACGCCGATCGCGACGTTGCAGGCCTGGCAGGCCTTCCACACCGTGGACCAGTCGGCGAGCCTGCTGTCGCAGCGGTTCTCGGATGCGGCCTGGACCTTCCGCTCGCACGTCCTGCAGGGCGCGCTGGAACAACGCACCCGTGACAAGCGCGCTGTCAGCTTCGCCGAAGGCGCCCTGGGCGAGGCCCTGGGCCGGGCCTATGTCGCCCGCTGGTTCCCGCCCGAGGACAAGGCCGAGATGGAGGATCTGGTCGCCAATCTGCGCCGCGCCCTGTCGCTGCGGATCGACAATCTCGACTGGATGACGCCCGAGACCAAGG
>SDZP01000513.1 GCA_004144935.1 Caulobacteraceae bacterium
CCCAGGGCATGACGTAGGTGCGCACCGCCAGCCGGTCGACCGGCTGGCGGTGCGCACCTACGTCATGCCCTGGGACGAGGTGTCCTTGCGAGAAGCCCTGCTGCGCGAGAAGTATCGCGGCGGCCAGAGCTATTTCGTCACCCCGCGCATCAAGGACCTGCCGGATTTGGAGAAGTTCCTGCGCGTCTCCGTGCCCGAGGTGAAGTTCGTGGTCGGTCATGGCCAGATGGCCCCGACCCAGCTCGAAGAGGTGATGACCAACTTCTACGACGGCCAGTACGACGTGCTGCTGTCGACGACGATCGTCGAAAGCGGGCTGGATATCCCGTCGGCCAACACGATGATCATCCACCGGGCCGACATGTTCGGCCTGAGCCAGCTCTACCAACTGCGCGGCCGGGTCGGGCGGTCGAAGGCGCGGGCCTATGCCTATATGACCACCCCGGCCGAGAAGACCCTGACCCTGTCGGCCGAGAAGCGGCTGCAGGTGCTGCAGAGCCTCGACAGCCTGGGGGCCGGCTTCCAGCTGGCCAGCCACGACCTGGACATCCGGGGCGGCGGCAACCTGCTGGGCGACGAGCAGAGCGGCCATATCCGCGAGGTCGGCGTCGAGCTGTACCAGCAGATGCTGGAAGAGGCAGTGGCGGCGCTGAAGGAGCGGGCCGGCGAGGATTCTCTGAGCGACCGCGGCTGGTCGCCGGCCATCAACACCGGCGCCGCGGTGCTGATCCCGGAAGAGTATGTGCCGGACCTGAACGTGCGGCTGTCGCTGTACCGCCGCCTGTCCGAGGCCGAGAAGTCGGCCGATCGGGAAGCCCTGGCCGCCGAACTGATCGACCGCTTCGGGCCCCTGCCGCCGGAGACCGACAGCCTGCTGAAGGTGGTGGCGATCAAGGGGCTGTGCCGCGAGGCCAACGTCAGCAAGATCGACGTCGGGCCCAAGGGGGCGGTTATCCAGTTCAGGAACGACTTCTTCGAGAACCCGGGAGCGCTGGTGGGGCACATCGCCAAGAACGCGGCGGTGTGGAAGTTGCGGCCGGACCAGAAGATCGTCGTCAAGGGCGAGTGGGACACGCCGGCGGCGCGGCTGGACGCGGCGGAGAAGGTGCTGAGCGTGCTGGCGCGGCTGGCGAGGGCCTGACCGGACCCTTCTCCCGCTTGCCGGGAGAAGGTGGCAGCCGAAGGCTGACGGATGAGGGCAGCGCCCCGCTTCCCCACTGGCGCGACAACCCGCCACACCCTACCATCCCTCCCAGGAGGGCCCCCCAGATGACCAAGCTGACCGTCAACGGCAAACCGGTGACCGTGGCCTCGGAGCCGGACACGCCGCTGCTCTGGGTGCTGCGCGACGAACTCGACCTCAAGGGGGCCAAGTACGGATGCGGCATCGCCCAGTGCGGCGCCTGCACGGTGCTGGTTTCCGGCCAGCCGGTGCGGTCCTGCAGCCTGCCGGTCGGGGACATCGCCGGGGCGGAGATCGTCACCATCGAGGGGCTGGCCAAGGATGACCCGGTGCAGAAGGCCTGGATAGACATCCAGGTCCCGCAGTGCGGATTCTGCCAGCCGGGCCAGATCATGAGCGCCAAGGGCCTGCTGGCCGAGAACCCCCGGCCGGACGATACGGCCATCGATGCGGGCATGGCCGGCAACCTCTGCCGCTGCGGCACCTACCTGCGCATCCGCGCCGCCATCAAGGCGGCCAGCGGCCAGGCCGCCTGAGGGGAATGACGATGAACGCTCCCCTCAACCGCCGCGCCTTCCTGGCCACCGCCGGCGCCTTCACCCTCAGCTTCACCGTCGCGCCGCTGGCCGGGGCCCAGGCGCCGCCCGCCGCGCCCTGGACCGCCTATCTCAGCATCGGCGCCGACGGCCGCGTGCATCTGAACTCCCCGACCACCGAGATGGGGCAGGGGACCCACACCGCCCACGCCGCCATCATCGCCGACGAGATCGGCGTGCCGCTGGCCTGGGTCAGCGTCGACACCCCCGAGCCCTCCGACCCGTTCCGGCGCGGCGGGGCCATGGGCTCGGGCGGCAGCCAGGGCGTGCGCGCCTGGTGGGACGCCCTTCGCAAGGTCGGGGCCTCGGCCCGCCAG
>SDZP01000514.1 GCA_004144935.1 Caulobacteraceae bacterium
TCGACGGCGGCGGCGGGATCGACACCCTGACCGGCGGGAGCGGCAACGATTACCTCGACGGCGGCCTCGGCGCCGACGATATGCGCGGCGGGACTGAGAACGACATCTACATCGTCAACGACCTTGGTGACCAGACCACCGAGGACGCCGGCCAGGGTTACGACGTCGTTCGCACCGAGCTGGACGGCTGGGTGCTGGGCGCCAATATCGAGGCGCTGGAACTCGGCGGCTCCGCTTCCATCAGCGGGACCGGCAACGCCCTGGCCAACATCATGGAAGGCAACAGCGGAGCCAATACCCTGTCCGGCGGCGATGGCAACGACACCCTCTACGGCCTGGACGGCGCCGACCGGCTGATCGGCGGCTTGGGAGGCGACATCCTCTGGGGTGGGGCCGGGGCCGACATCTTCGTGGTGGCGCACCCGTTCGAGGCGGCGCTCGAGACCGACAACATCAAAGACTACGACATCGGCGGCGGCGACATCCTCGATCTGTCGGGGGCCTACGTCGGGACATTGAGCCTCGTCTCGGCCTTCACCAAGTCCGCTGGCCAGATGACCGTGGGCTTCGCGGCCGGCATCACCACGGTCAAGCTGGACATCAACGGAGACGGCAAGACGGACTATCAGATGCGCATCAACGGCGACGTGACCAGCGACACCGGCGACTGGATACTCTAACGCCGCCTACCGACAAGGCGGTGGCCCGCAGGACGGTGGTGTCCACCGGGGCCCTGGAGCGGATGACCCGCGACGAAGCCAAGGCCCAGGCCGAGGCGCTGGGGGCCAAGGTCTCCTCATCTGTGTCGAAGAAGACCGACCTGGTGGTGGCCGGGCCGGGGGCGGGGTCGAAGCTGAAGACGGCGACGGAGCTGGGCATCGAGGTGATGACCGAGGACGACTGGCTGGCGATGGTGGCCGGCTAGGCCTCGGTCCGATCTGCCCCATTCTTCCGCTCCTCCCGGCGAATGCCGGGACCCATTTCATAGGGCACAGGCGGTAGGTTCCTTGGCGATCTGGGGCCAATCACGAAGTTCCGCGCTCTACGAAATGGGTCCCGGCATTCGCCGGGATGAGCGGAGTAGGGGTGGCTAGGCGGGCGCTAACTTGGGTTTTCCGAGGTCCGCCAACGCCGCCAGGCCGACCACCACCAGGTAGACGACCAGCGCCGTGCGGCCGTAGGCGACGGTCGAGCCGGTGGGGACGGTGAGGCCGGCGATGATCTGCAGGGCGACCAGAAGGGTGACGAACAGCAGGGCGGGCCAGGGGGAGCGGGACCAGGCGCCGCGGCTCCAGAGCCAGGCGCCGCCGGCCAGGGCGATGAGGCCCATCTCCAGGGTCTTCTCGGCGTCCGGATAGTCCCACCAGGCGAGGCCGACCTTAGGGCCGCCCAGCCAGAGATCGAGGTCGGGGCGGTGGACGAGGAAGTCGAGGGCCCAGTGGCTGAAGACCACGAGGGCGACGGCGACGCAGGCGCCCCAGGGCAGGCGCAGGACCCAGCGGCAGAGGGCCAGGGCGGCGAGGGACCAGACCAGGACAGCCGGCAGGCTGTGGGTCCAGGGCATGTGGTAGAGCTCGAGCGGGCTGCCCGGGAGGTCCGGATTGAAGCGGACCTTCTCGACGCCGGCCATGACCAGGCCGGCCCAGCCGATGTCGATGAGCTGGGCGCCGGCGACCAGGGTCCACAGCGGCGCGCGGGGCTCGATGGCCTTGGCGGCCAGGGCGGCGGCGTAGTGTCCGACGAACATGAGAGGCCCCCCGATGGCCCAGCCGCTATCGAAGCGGTCGGGGTATTATATCGCGGAACGGCGAAGGAAGGTCAAAAATGGGGTTCGTCGGACGATAAGTCTTTGAAATAGAATGACAATGGCGTTTGGATTGGATGGCGATCAGGGGGTGGTCGGATTAGAATTGTGTAGAGGTCGGGTTGAGGTTTTGTGGGGGATGGGTTGAGGTTTTGGAACGGTTTTCCGCGGGCGGGCAGGACGGTTGTGGACGGGATCGGGGGCGGAACCTTGGGGCAGCATAGCCCCTCACTCTCCCACGCCTGCGGCGCGGGTCTCTCCCTCTCCCTTTGGGAGAGGGTTTT
>SDZP01000515.1 GCA_004144935.1 Caulobacteraceae bacterium
CCATGACCTGGCCGTTCTGGACCACGGTCACGTCGCCGCTGCGGTTGCCCGCGCCGCCGAAGCCGCCGAGGCCGAAGACCAGCGAGGGTTCAGTGGTGTCGGGATCGGAGGTGAAGCCGCCCGAAATGTTGATGCCGCCCGCGCCGCCGCCGCCACCGACCGACTGGATCAGCAGGCCGCGCGGGCGGGCTGAACGTCACCGGACAGATCAGTCTGGCCGTGCCGGGCGGCGCGGGAACCAGCCGGTCGGCGACCCTCGGCATCGGGGGCTTCGGCGGCGCGGGCGGGGACGCGGGCAATGTCGGCCTGACCATCCAGGCGCCGGGCGCGGACCGGGTGCAGATCGTCTCGGTCGGTGACGACCGGATCGCGGTCGGCGCCCAGTCGATCGGCGGCGGCGGCGGGGCCGGCGGCATCAATATCTCGGGCGGCATCTCGATGGACGGCCAGCTGGTCGCCGGCATCGGCGGCTTCGGCGGCGCGGGCGGCCTCGGTCGCGACGTGACGGCGGACATCGACGCCGACGTCTTCGCCAGCGGCGTCAACTCGCGCGGCCTGCTGATCCAGTCGGTCGGCGGCGGCGGCGGCGCGGGCGGCATCAACATTTCGGGCGGCTTCACCTCCGATCCCGACACCACCGAGCCCTCGCTGGTCTTCGGCCTCGGCGGCTTCGGCGGCGCGGGCAACCGCAGCGGCGACGTGACCGTGGTCCAGAACGGCCAGGTCATGGTCGAGGGGACCAATTCGACCGGCATTCTGGTGCAGAGCGTGGCCGGCGGCGGCGGCGCGGGCGGCCTGAACGTGGCGGCCAACATCTCGCTGTCGGGCGGCGCCAACACCGCCAACGGCTTCGCCTTCGCGGCGGGGATGGGCGGCAATGGCGGCGCGGGCGCCGACGCGGGCGACGTGAGCCTGGACTCCAACGGCGACGTGCTGGTCAACACCCGGCTCGAGGCGGATCCGCTGACCGGCGTGAACCGTCTGGTGGCGGCGGATTACGCCGGCGGCTCGATGGGCGTGGTGGCCCAGTCGATCGGCGGCGGCGGCGGCATGGGCGGGATCAACGCCGTGGGCGCCATCGCGCCCATGGGCCAGCCCGTCGCCATCGGCGTGGGCGGCAGCGGCGGCGCGGGCGGTCACGCCGGCAACGTCACCGTGACCCGCGGCTACGTCGGCGGCGTGGCTGATCCGCACCTGATCCGCACCTTCGGCGACGGCTCGACCGGCCTGCTGGCCCAGTCGGTCGGCGGCGGCGGCGGCGCGGCCCAGATCAACCTGGCCCTGGCCCTGACCGTGCGCTCGCCCAACCAGAACGCCCTGGCCGCGACCGTCGGCATCGGCGGCAGCGGCGGCGACGCGGGCAACGGCGGGACCGTCGATGTCACCCATGCGGGCGACATCTTCACCACCGGCGCGGGCTCGGACGGCCTGCATGCCCAGTCGCTGGGCGGCGGCGGCGGCAGCGCGTTCCTGAACGTCAGCGTCGGCCTGATGCGCAACGCCAACTCGCTGAGCTTCGCGGTGGGCGGACGTGGCGGGGCGGCCGGAACCGGCGGCGAGGTCATTGTCGACCACGACGGAAATATCGGCACCGAGGGCTACAACTCGTCCGGCATCCGGGCCCAGTCCATCGGCGGCGGCGGCGGCAACGCCTCGTTCGACCTGGCGATGGGTCCGTTGTCGCAGAACAACGTCACGCTCGTGCTGGGTCGCGAGGGCGGCTCGGGCGGCGACGGCGGCCATGTCAGCGTCACCGCTGACGGCGCGATCGAGACCAACGGCGGCCTGTCCTCGGGCATCCTCGCCCAGTCGATCGGCGGCGGCGGCGGCTCCAGCGGCGCCATCTCGATCGGCGCGTCGCACACCAGCGGCACCGGAGAGGACGCGCAGAGCTACAGCGCCGGCCTGTCGGTCGGCCTGCAAGGCGGTTCCGGCGCGACCGGCGGCGATGTCGAGGTGTTCAACCACGCCCAGATCGTCACCCGTCTCGAAGACTCGCGCGGCATCCTGGCCCAGTCGGTCGGCGGCGGCGGCGGCATGGGCGGGATCAACGCCGTGGGCGCCATCGCGCCCATGGG
>SDZP01000113.1 GCA_004144935.1 Caulobacteraceae bacterium
GCTGACAGCTGTCTGTCAGCATGCGTTGACACGACGTGGGGTAAGCCCGCTAACTCTCCCAAAACAGATGTTTGAGGGAGTGGTGGAATGGCCGGTTGGACCTTCGCGGATGTGTGGGAAGCGATCGCCGAGGCGACCCCCGAGCGGCCGGCCCAGATTCAGGGGACGCGCGTCGTCAGCTGGCGCGACTTCGACCGGCGGGCCAATGCGCTGGCGGCACATTTCGTCAGCAAGGGCCTGGGCCACCAGGCCAAGGTGGCGGCCTTCCTCTACAATGCCCCGGAATATCTTGAGACCTACTACGCTGCCTTCAAGGCGGGCCTGGCGCCGGTCAACACCAACTATCGCTACGAGCCGGAAGAGCTCTACTACCTGTTCGACAACGCCGACACCGAGGCGGTGGTCTTCCATGCCGGGTTCGCCGACAAGCTGGCGGTCATCAAGGACCGGCTGCCCGGGGTGAAGGCCTGGGTGGCGGTGGCCGAGCCGGGAGCGACGATCCCGGACTGGGCCGACGAATACGAGAGCGTGGCGGCGGCCGGGGCCGACCGTTTCGTCGCGCCCTGGGGCCGGTCTGGCGACGACCTGCTGCTGCTCTACACCGGCGGCACCACCGGCATGCCCAAGGGGGTGATGTGGCGCCAGGATGATCTCTTCCAGGTGCTGGGGGCCGGCGGCAACGCGGCGGCCGGCATCCCGCCGCTGGAGACCGCCGCCGAGGCGGCCGTGCGGGTGACCACCGGCAAGGCCGGCGACATCGTCCTGCCCGCGCCCTCGACCGTGGTGGTGGCCTGTCCGCTGATGCATGGCACGGCCCAGTTCGGCAGCTTCGGAGCTCTGACCGGCGGCGGCTGCATCGTCAGCCTGCCCTCGCGCCGGTTCGACCCGGTCGAGCTGTGGAACGAGGTCGAGCGCACGGGCGCCAACAGCGTCTCCATCGTCGGCATGGCCTTCGCCACCCCGATGCTGGAGGTGCTGGAGGCCAATCCAGGGCGCTGGGACCTCTCGAGGGTGCAGCGGCTGGGCTCGTCCGGGACGGTGTGGTCCTACGAGAACAAGCAGGCGCTGCTCAGCCATCTGCCGGAAGGCTGCGTGATCTTCGATTCGCTGGGCTCGTCCGAGGCCGTCGGCCTTGGCGGCTCGCAGTCGGTGAAGGGGGCCGAGGCGGGCACCGCCCAGTTCCTGGTCGGGCCAAACGGGGCGGTGTTCAAGGAGGACGGAACGCGGGTCGAGCCGGGCTCCGGCGAGCGCGGCCTGGTGGCGGTCGGCGGCTTCATCCCGGTCGGCTACTACAAGGACCCGGAAAAGAGCGCCAAGACCTTCCGCGAGTTCGAGGGCCGCCGCTGGTCGCTGCCCGGCGACTTCGCCGAGGTGAACGCCGACGGCACGATGAAGCTGCTGGGCCGTGGCTCGCAGGTGATCAACACCGGCGGCGAGAAGGTGTTTCCCGAGGAGGTCGAGGAGGCGCTGAAGCAGCACCCCGACGTCAAGGACGCGGTGGTGGTGGGCATCCCCGACCCGCGGTTCGGCGAGAAGATCTGCGCCGTGGTCGATGTGCGGGAGGGGGCGGCCCCGACCCTCGCGGAGTTCACGGCGCATCTGAAGGGGCGGCTGGCCGACTACAAGGCGCCCAGGGCGCTGGTGCTGGCCCCGGTGGTGCGGGCCCCGAACGGGAAGGTGGACTACAAGGGCGTGCGGGCCGAAGCGCTGGAGGCGTTGGGCGTCAAGGGTTAGCGGTCAGGCGCCGATCGTGATCGGCTGGTCCGGGATATCCCCCGCCAGCAGCTTCGCCAGATGCCCGGCCAGGCCGCCGGGATAGATCGCCTGATCGCTCGCCGCGATCTCGTCCAGCGACCACCAGCGCATGGCCTTGACGATCTGCCTCTCGAGGGGCGTCCATCCGTGGTCGGACAGCCGCTCGTGCTCCACCCGGACGATGAAGTAGCTTTCCACCAGCCGCCGGTCCTCGCCCTCGACCACCATGTCGTGCCAGCGGCGCCAGACGACCGGTCCGAAGTGGGCCTCCGCATGGCCGGTCTCTTCCAGCAGCTCGCGCCGCGCCGCCTCGATCAGGCTTTCGCCCTTGTCGACGCCGCCACCGACCGTGCACCAGCCGGCATAGCGCCCATCGTCGAAGTTCAGGAGCAACAGCCGGTCGGCCGGTGACAGCAGCACCAGCCTGACCGTCAGCCGTTCCCTGGGACTCAGACGGTCCGCTTGGCCCGGTCCTTGTCGTTGGTCGCCCGGATCGCCGCCGTCGCCTGTTGCCATTGGTCGTCCGTCCACTCCGTCATACGCGCGAAGTTGCCGCCCGAGGCGTTGTAGCTGGCCCCGTCGATGGCAATGGTCTGGCCGTTCACATAGGTCGACAGCGGGTGCAACAGATAGACCGCCAGGTTGGCCAGTTCGCGCATCTCGCCGACGCGGCCGAGCGGGTTGCCCTTCATGTCGCCGTAGGCGTTCTCGCCGGGGTTCAGGCGGGCGCTCATGCCCTCGGTGGGGAAGGGCCCTGGAGCAATGGCGTTGAAGCGGATGCCCTTGGGGCCCCACTCGACGGCCAGCGACTGGGTCATGACGTTGAGACCGGCCTTGGACATGGCGCTGGGCACCGTGAACGGGCCGCCGTTCCACACCCAGGTGGTCAGGATGGAGATCACGGAGGCCGAGATGCCCTCCTTGATCCAGCGCTTGCCGCACTCCAGCGTCACGAAGAAGCTGCCGCGGAAGACGATGTTGGAGATGGCGTCGAAGCCGCGCGGCGAGAGGTCCTCAGTGCGGCTGATGAAATTGCCGGCGGCGTTGTTGACCAGGCCGGTCAGCGGGCCGTCGGCCCAGATGGTGTCGACCATCTCGGCGATGGCTTCCGGCACGCGGATGTCGCAGGCGATGCCGGTGACCTTGCCGCCGTCCGGATGGGCGGCCATCAGTTCCTGGGCGGTCTCTTCCAGGACCCCGCCGCGCCGGCCGCAGATGTAGACGTCCGCGCCCAGCATCATGCAGCCCTCGGCCATCACCTTGCCGAGGCCGGTGCCGCCTCCGGTGATCAGGATGCGTTGGCCCTTCATCAGGCCCGGGCGGTACATCAGGTCGTCGGCGGCGAAGGTCATGGCGTGTCTCCCTTTTGCGCGAGAGGGGAGGGCCTGACCTTGGGTCGGTCAAGCCCTCTTTCCGCGAACGTCAGCCTGCAGGGTTCAGCCCCCGCGACCGCCGCCGTAGGACCGCCCGCCGCCGCCGAAGCCGCCGCGCGAGACCACGGTGCTGCGGGTCTGCACCCGGGCCGGGGCGTTGCGGATGGCCGCCGGCGGGTCGATGCCCTGGCGCCCGACGCTGGTGCGGCCGGTTGCATAGTCGTGGTTCACCCGGCCGCCCCAGCCGGTGTAGTAGTCGCCGCCGCGCCGGTAGAGGCCGGTGCCGCGATAACCGCCGCCGCCGTCCAGCATCCTGCCGATGATGAAGCCGGTGAGCAGCGGCGTGAAGAAGCTGCCGCCGCCGGCCTGGCTGCGCGGCACGCACTGGCCGGCGCCATAGACGTCCTCGCAGGTCTTCTGCTCGGCGTACTTGGGGGCGTTGGCGTCGTCCTTGAGCGCGGCGGCATAGCCCTTGTCGCACTCCTCGTCGCTGACCTTGTCCTCGGCCTTGCACTGGTCGAGGCTGGCGTAGGCGAAGGCCTCCACCGGGTCCTTGTTCAGCTGGGCCTCGGCCCGGGAGACGTCCGGCGTCCCGTCGCAGGCGCCGATGGACAGCGAGGCGCCGCACATCAGGCCGGTCAGGGTGAGGGATCTGGATCGCATCATGGGAGGCGCTCCTTACGAGGTCATGCAGGCGGCGTTGATCAGGCCGACCGCGATGGAGATGCTGGCCAGGTAGACCCCCGTGGCGGTCTCGCCGGCCTCGATACGGGCCTTGACGTTCTTCAGGAACAGCACGCGCACGATGGTGAAGGCGACGATCTGGATGACGCCGGCCAGCACGCCCCAGGCCAGCAGTTCCGGCAGGCTGGTGGTGTGGGCCAGGGCCGAGGCCAGGGCCAGGACATAGCCGACCAGGGCCCCGCCGAGCGCGATGGAGGCGGCGACGTTGCCCTGCTTGATCAGGTCGGTTTCCTTGTAGGGGGTCATCCACTGGTAGATGACCTTGAAGGCGATGGCGAGCACCCCCGACGCCGCGAAGGCGACCAGGAAGTACAGCGCCTGCGTCTGGAACATTATGAAGTCGAAGCTCATGCGGGTTCCCTCCCGTTAGAAGACTTGCCGGCCGGTCAGGCCGAGAATTCGCCGATGGCGAGCGGCACGCCCACCATGATCTCATGGGTCAGCTCGCCGCCCTTCTCGGGCTCCATGGCGATGGCCAGCAGCAGTTCGCGTCCCTCGCCGCCGAGGTCGCGGGCATAGAGCATGCAGGTCTGGAAGATGCGGGCGTAGGGGGCGCGGGCGGCGCGGTCGTCCCAGATGTCTTCCCAGAAGGTCACCGGCGGCTGGCGGCCCTCGTCCTCGTCGAACCAGTAGCGCTGGAAGGCCGGCAGGTCGTCCTCCGTCCAGACCGGATCCTGCAGCCGGTCGAGCCAGACGCGCTTTTCCTGGCCGCTGCCCGGGTATTCGCTGCGCCAGGGCACGAACAGGGTGAAGTCGTTGGCGTCGGAGCCGTCGGGGCTGTCGCTCACCGCCTGAAACAGCAGATGGTCGTCGGTATAGAAGCGATGCACATAGCCGCCGGCGTCCAGCTTGATGCGGCCCTGGGCGGTGATCACCAGGGTGTCGCGGTCCATCTTGAAGCTGGCTTCGGCGCCCAGGCGCCGCCAGGCCAGCGGGTCCAGCCGGATCGTGCGGCCGACGGTGATGTTGCGGACCACCGCCAGGTGGTCGGCGGGGACCGCGTCTTCCTTGCGGCCGAACAGCTTGCCGAACATCAGCGGGTCCTCACGCGACTGCCAACGGCCACGACACGGCCGTCCGGGCGGACACTGGCCCCGCCGGCGTGTTGACGCAATGGTGCTGACTCTGCGCAAAACCGTCGTGACGGCCTGATAGCCAAGGGCGGGCGCCTCCTTGCGCCATGCCCCGATACCATCCCCATCAAAGCCCCTTGTCAAGCGTTCATGGTACGCATACCTTGAACGCATGCCTAAGGCTCCCACCCGAGCGGACAAAGCCGTCACCCGGACCCGCGAATGGCGCGAGGCCCGCAGACGCGCGGGGTTCGTGAAGATGGAGGTCTGGGCCCCGGCGGCTTGCAAGGCGGACATTCAGAACGCCGTGCGGGCCATCGTGATAGACTCCAGCAGCGCCCCCGGCAGGTCCGGCGGCGCACCGAAAGGCACAAGGCCCATGGATCAGGTGATCGACACGGCGTGGTCCATCCACGCGCTCAAGCGGGAGCTGGACTACAGCACCCTGATCCGCGAGGGCGAACTGAAGGCCCAGGTGATCGAAGGCGCCGATCCGGTGCTGCTGGTCACCATGTGCGAGTACGGCGACCTGCCGATCTACGTCAGCGCCGGCCCCGAGCAGATCGTGGTCTCCGTGGTGCTGTGGCCGGTCGACGAGCAGGAGGACCAGCCCGAGTTCAACGTCTTCCTGCTGAAGGCCCAGAAGCTGGTGCCGCTGTCCAACTTCGGCATCACCACCATCGACGGCCGCGACTATTATGAGTTGTTCGGCGAGATCGCCGCCAAGACCAGCCTGCAGACCATCATCATCGAGCTGCGCACCCTTGCCGAGAACGCCATCGACGCGGCCTCGGACCTGCGCGACAGCTTCAAAGCCACCCGCTAGGAGCGCGCCCATGTCCATCTGGAACAAATTCTCCGCCCTCTTCCGCGGCACGGCCCATGAGGGCGCGCAGAAGGTGATCGACGCCAACGCCCTGCGCATCCTCGATCAGGAGATCCGCGACGCCGACACCGCCCAGGCCAAGGCCCGGGACGACATGGCCGGCCTCGTCGCCCGCCGCCGCATGCTGGAGACCGAAGGGACCCAGTTCGCCCAGCAGGCCCAGAAGTACGAAGCCTCCGCCCGCGCCGCCATGGCCAAGGGCGACCAGGCCCTGGCCCTGGAAGTGGCCCAGCGCATCGCCGACCTGGAGCGCGACGCCACCCAGAAGGCCGAGCAGGTGGCCCAGCTGCGCGCCGCCGAGGACAAGCTGCGCGTCATCATCGGCCAGACCGACACCAAGATCGAAGCCCTGCGCCGCGAGATCGAGGTGGTGAAGGTCAACGACAGCGTCCAGCGCGCCCAGTCGGCCATCGTCGCCCGCAGCGGCAGCGCCAGCTCGACGGTCGGCTCGGCCGCCGACAGCCTCAAGCGCATCAAGGAGCGCCAGGCGATCAACGAGGAGAAGTTCCGCGCCGCCGGCGAGCTGGAGGACCGCCGCACCGGCGCCGACCTCGACGCCAAGCTGCGCAACGCCGGTATCATGCCCGGCGACAGCAATGCCCAGGAGGTGCTGGAACGGCTGATGGCCCCCAAGGACGAGGCCCTGAAGCTGGAGGCCCCGCGCCTGCAGATCGAGGCCCCGGAGAAGGTCCCGGTAAAGCGGGACGAGCAATAGCTTGATCCGCCATTCCATCCAGCCGCGCCAGGATTGGAAGGAGGAGGCCGACCGCGTCGGCTTCACCTTCCACCACATGGGCGGCCAGCAGTACTGGGACGAAAGCGCCTGGTACGGTTTCACCCTGGCTCAGGCCGAAGAGATCGAGGCGGCGTCCGAAACGCTGCACGCCATGTGCCTCGATTTCGTCGGTGAAGCGGTGAAGAGCGAGCGGATCATGACCCGCCTCGCCATTCCCGAGGCGCACCGCGACTATGTCGCCGAGACCTGGACGCGGGGCGATCCCAGCCTCTACGGCCGCTTCGACTTCGCCTATGACGGCAAGGGTCCGCCCAGGCTGTACGAATACAACGCCGACACCCCGACCAGCATTTTCGAGACGGCGGTCTTCCAGTGGCTGTGGCTGGAGGCGCGGATCAAGGACGGTTCGCTGCCGGCCGGCGCAGACCAGTTCAACAGCCTTTTCGAAAAGCTGCGCGACCGCTTCGGGGCCATCTTCCCGGACGGCGGCTATGTGCATTTCTCCAGTGATCCGGACCATGTCGAGGACCGCCAGACGGTGAAGTTCCTTGAGGACCTTGCCGTGCAGGCGGGGCTGACCCCGAAGTTCGTCTCCATCCAAGACATCGGCCTGGACGCCGATGGCCGCTTCGTCGACGAGCAGAACGACATCATCCAGGCGGCTTTCAAGCTCTATCCCTGGGAGATGATGCTGCGCGAGGATTATGCCGCCAACGTCGCCGCCTCGAAGACCCAGTTCCTGGAGCCGGCCTGGAAGAGCCTGCTGTCGAACAAGGGCCTGCTGCCGATGCTGTGGGAGCGGCATGCCGGGCATCCGAACCTGCTGGAAGCCTGGTTCGAGGACGACGCCGGAGCGGCCGGCCTCGGCGACAGCTATGTGCGCAAGCCGCTGTTCTCCCGCGAGGGGGCCAATATCGAGCTTTTCGAGGGCGGCGTTGCCGAGCCGGTGCTGGATCAGGGCTATGGCGCGGAGGGCTGGATCCGTCAGGCCCTGCACAAGCCGCCCCTGTTCGAGGGAAACTACCCGGTCATCGGCGCCTGGATCGTCGGCGAGGAAGCCGCCGGCATGGGCATCCGCGAGGATGACGGGCCGGTGACCAAGAACATGAGCCGCTATCTGCCCCACGCGATCGTGGAGTGAACTTCGGTCAGCTGGCCGCCAGTTCCTCCTCGACCTGGCCCAGCCGCTCCTTGCCGAAGAAGATCTCGTCCCCGACGAAGAAGGTCGGAATGCCGAAGGCGCCGCGCTCGGCCGCCGCTGTGGTGTTGTGCATCAGCACGCCCTTCACCTCGTCGGTCTGGGCCCGCGCCAGGATCGCCGCCGCGTCGAGGCCGCCGTCGGTCAGCACCTTGGCCACCACCTCGGGATCGCCCATGTTCTGGCCGTCTTCCCACATGGCCTTCAGCACCACCGTCATGTAGCGCTCGCCGACCCCTTCCAGCCCGGCGGCGACAAAGGCGCGCATGATCAGCAGGGTGTTGATCGGGAAATGCGGGTTCATCCGGAATTTCGCCAGGCCGTGCTTGGCCACGAACCGCCGGCTTTCCAGCATCTCGTAGTCCATCTTGCCCTTGATGCCGCCGAAGGCGGTGAACGGAGCCTGGTTGCCGGTCGCCTTGAACAGGCCGCCGAGCAGGCAGGGGATGACGTTCAGCGTGGCGCCGGTGCGCTCAAGAATGCCCGGGATGACCTGGGCGGCCATGTAGGCGTTGGGACTGGCGAAATCGAAGATGAAGTCCAGTTGCTTGGTCATTTTCTACCAGGTCTCCGTCCAGGGGCGCAGGTCGATCTCGAAGGTCCAGGCCGAGCGGCCCTGGTTGTGCAGCCAGACATAGTTGCGGGCGATCTCGTCGGGGTCGAGGATTTCCCCCCGCGCCAGCCGCTGGTCGGCGTCCGGCATCCGCTCGCGGGTGAAGACCCCGTCGATCGAGCCGTCGCAGATGATGTGGGCCACATGGATGCCCTGCGGCCCCAGCTCGCGGGCCATGCTCTGCGCCAGGGCGCGCAGGGCGTGCTTGGCGCCGGCGAAGGCGGAGAAACCCTTGCCGCCGCGGACGCTCGCCGTGGCCCCGGTGAACAGCACCGTGCCGCGGCCGCGCGGAACCATGACCCGGGCCGCCTCGCGTCCGGTCAGGAAGCCGGCCAGCCCGGCCATCTCCCAGACCTTGCTGTAGACCCGGGTGGTGGTCTCGCGGATGCCGAAGTTGACGTTGGCGCCGATGTTGAAGACCACCACCTCCAGCGGGCCGATCTCCGCCTCGATGCGGTCGAAGAGGGCGGTCATCTCGTCTTCGCTGCGGGCGTCGACGCCCATGGCGTGGGCCTCGCCGCCCTCGGCCCGGATCTGAGCGGCCAGGTCTTCAAGCTGGTCGAGGTTGCGCGGCCGGCGGGTCATCACCACCGCCATGCCCTCGGCCGCGAAGGCCCGGGCGATGGAGCCGCCGACGCCGATGCCGGCGCCGACGACGAGACAGACCTTGCGGTCGGACATGGAAAAGCTCCTGGCGAAACGGCGGGTAAGTTCTGTTTAAAGACTTACGCTGTCAACCAGGGTGTCAGGGCTTGGCATAGCCTTTGGCCCGCAGGCTGAGTTGGGCCCCGCGCGGGTCGTGGCTGAAGAACAGGCCGCCGGTCCGCCGCGAGTGGTCCGGCACGTAGTCGAAGTTCGCCTCCGCCGTTTCCGGCGCCTGCCCCGGCAGGACCAGTTCGCCCTCGACCGCCACCTGGGCGGCGGGCGAGCCGCCGCTGTTGATGGCCTCGATCTCGACCAGCCAGCCGCCGTTGACCGGATGGACCGCCCGCGCCTCGACGGTCACGGCCGGGGGCGACGGATCGCCGAACAGGGCCTCCTGGCCGATGACCCCGACGGTCAGCAGCACCAGCACCAGGCCAAAGCCGCCGGCGATCCACTCCAGCAGCGGGGTGCCCTTGGCGCCCGGCGCGGCGCGGGTTGCCCTGGCGGCGGCTTTCGGG
>SDZP01000114.1 GCA_004144935.1 Caulobacteraceae bacterium
CGTTTCGACGAGCTGATCTATGTCGGCGTACCCGACGCCGGGGGGCGCGAACGCATCCTCAGGGATGGCTTGGCCGCGGGTCGGGAAGGGATCGGGGGCGAACGGATCCATTCCGGCAGGCTCGGCGCGGCGCACTGGCGCGGCCGGCGCAGGCGGGGCGGCGGCGACGCTGTCGGCGATCCGGCGGGTGGCGCTGGTCATCGAGGCGTCGATCTTCTCGCGCGCCTCTTCCAGCAGGCGGGCGGTTCGTTCCTCGCTCTGGCGGATGCGCTCCGACAGGTCGGTGGAGGTCCGCTCCTGGCGCTGGCTGATCCGCTCGGTGACCCGGGCGACCTGTTCACCGACGTCGTCGATGGCCTGGGCGCTCCGCCGCTCGCTGTTGGCGATCCGCTCGCTGAGCCGCTCGGTGATGCGGGCGATCTCGACGCCGAGACGCTCCAGCGCCTGGGCCGAACTGCCATCCGTGTGGGCCAGACGCTGCTCGACCAGTCCGGCGATCCTCGACACTTCGCCGCCGACGTGCTCGACGGCCTGGGCGCTGCGGCCCTCCACCGTCTGGACCCGGCGGCTGAGGTTGTCGGCCATGTTGACCATCTCCCGGCCCATCCGCTCGATGGCCATGGCCGAGCGCTGCTCGGCGGCATGGACGTGGGCGGTCATCTCGGACAGCTTCTGCTCGACCCGGCCGAAACCGCCGTCGGAGGCGCGGCGCAGGCTTTCGGCCATTTCCTGACGCACCTGCTCGAGGCGCGCGTTGAGGCCATGCGACAGGGTCTGCAGGGCGGCGGTGTTGTCGGCCCCCTCGACCTTGCGCAGCCGGCCATCCAGCTTCACGAAGCTGTAGCCGAGGTCGCGGATGGCCTCGTTGGTCTGGGTCTCGGCCGCTTCCAGACGACCGAGCACCCGGGCGGCGACCTCGTCGGCGAGGGCGGCGGTGTCGGGGGCCTGTGCCCCGGCTTCGAGGGCCGCGACCTTGGCTTCCAGGGCGGCGATGGCCTCGCGGCTGCGGGCCTCGGTGTCGTAGGTCTGGCTGGCCAGCTTGCCAACCGAGCCTTCGAGGGCGCGCAGGGCTTCCGCCGAGCGGGGGCCGGTAGACTCGGCCTCGATGCGGCGCAGGCGCTCGAGGGCCCGGGCCTGTTCGGTGCGGATTTCGTCGACCGCGCCCTCGAAGCGGGCGGCGACCGAAACCTGTTCACGCTCCGCGCCTTCCAGGCGGCTCAGCGCCCCGCGCACCGACTGGTCGATGCCGGTGATGGCCAGGGTCGAACGCTGCTCGGCCGCCTCGATGCGGCTGGTCAGGCGTTCGATGGCGTCGGTCACCTTGCCGACCTCGTCGGCGGGATGATGCACGGCCTCGAGCCGGGCCGGGGCATCGGCGCGGGGATGGGGAATGATCGCGGGATCGGGGACCTCAATCTCGCTCTCGGGCGCCTCGCCCTCGACGATCATGTGGTTCAGCCACTCTCCGAGCGTCATGCCGGAACGGCGCGCGAGATCCTTTGCGATCTCCCTCGCCTTGGGGTCGATACCCTTAACGCTCCAGGGCGCCCCCGCCGTCATTCGAATCAATCTCCCGGCACTTGACTTCGGACGCTAGCCAGCGAGCCCTTGTGTGTAAACGCGAGGTTAACGCTATATCTTGCGTCGGCCTCGATATCCTGTGGACGGATGGCCGCGGCGGCCGTTCCAAGCCCAACATCGCGCCGCGTATGGTTAACAGGACCTTTCCGGGAGGGCCGGTGTGGCCTTCTGACCCGGCTCCGGCGGAATCACCCCGCAGGCCTTGCGTCCGCGGCGCGAGGGTTCCATCTGGGCTCCATGCCGATGACCCTGACCCTCATCCTCATGGCGTCCCTCGCGGGCCTGACGCTGTTTTCCGGCTGGCGCGGATCCCTGCCGCCCAACCTGGTCAAGGGTCCCCGGATGATCCCCTGGCGGCCGCTGATGGTCTGCTTCGCCGCCGGGACGGCGATGATGGGCGCGCATCTGGCCGGCCTGCTGGGCTTCGCCTTCAGCCGCTAGGCGTCCTTCCTCGGCCGGCCCATCATCCCGGCCATGCCGCCCGACGACAGCAGGCCGATGTCGGCCAGCAGGAACGGGATCTGCCACTTGTGCGGACAGGCCATGTAGCGCGGCCGCCAGAGCGGGTCGTACTTGTCCTTGTAACGGCGCACGCCCCGGAAATTGTAGAAGTCCTCGCCCCGCTCGAAGAGCAGCCGGCCGACGCGGCTGAGGATCGGGGCCAGCGGGCGGTCTTCCAGGCCGGCCAGCGGCGCGACGCCGAAGTCGAAGGCCAGGTACCCCTGCTCCCGCCCCCAGGACAGCAGCTCGACGAACAGGAAGTCCATGATGTTCTTGGGCGCCTCGGCCCCGTAGCGCATCAAGTCCATCGAGAAGCTGGTCTTGGCCGCCGTCAGCCAGAGGGTGGCGAAGGCGACGATGCGGCCGTCGACCCGGACCAGGGCGATGGGGAACTCGGCCACGTAGTGGGGAATGAAGCCGCCCAGGCTGAAGCTCTTCTCAGCGCCCGAATGGTCGGCCAGCCAGGCGTCGGAAATGGTCTGCAGCTCGTTCATCGGGGCCAGTCCCGGCCCGACGACCTCGAAGGTGGCGCCGGCCTCGCCGGCCTTGCGCCAGTTGCGGCGCAGGACCTCGCGCCGGCGCCCCGCCAGGGAAAAGTCGGCGAGCGGCACGCGGGCGCTCTCGCCGGTCTTCTGGATGAAGAAACCCAGCTCGACGACGTCGGCCAGGTCCTCCGGCTCCAGGCCGTAGACGCAGGGCCGCGCCGCATGGGCGTCGGCCATCTCCCGGAACCGCCAGAACAGCTCCAGATGCTCGTCGCGGCGGCCGACCGGCGGGCCCATGGCCACCCAGCTGCGGCCTCGCACCCCGAACATCAGGAAGGTCTCGCCGCTGGCGGAGAACAGGAACCGCTTGTCGCCCAGCAGGGCAAGGTTGGACTCCGGCTCGGCGCTCTCGGCCTTGGCCAGGATGGCGCGGACCCTGGCGAAATCGGGGTCGTCCTCGCCCGCCACCGCCGGAGTGGCCGGGGTGGCGAACAGCCGCCAGACCCCAACGGCGAGCAGCAGCACCCCAGCCGCGATCGAACTCCGGATGGCGCGCTCGGCGTCGGCGTCGAACATCACCCGCCACACCTGGCGGTCGCCGTACGGGGTGTTGCTGAACGACCACCAGCCCAGCAGGCCCGCGCCGAGCACCGCCGCCGCCGCCGAGAGCAGCCAGCCGGGGGTGATCTCCATGCGGCTGAGCGTGGCGGTGCGGGTAAAGGCGGCGCGGAAGGGGGCGACCAGCAGCAGCAGCAGGACCAGGATGCCGGTCTCTTCGAGATTGATCCCCTTCAGCGGGGCCAGGGCCGCCGCCATCGCCAGGCAGGTCACCGCCCCGGCCCAGGCCGCCCCCAGCCGGGCCCGCAGGCCGAAGGCCAGCAGGATGAGGAAGAGGCCGAGCAGCGAGGAGGCCAGGTGGCTGGCGTCGATGATCGCCGGCTCGCTCATCCGCAACAGGAAGCTCAGCCGTTCCGGATCGGTCGGCGTCGCCCCCGAGGCCAGCAGCAGCCAGCCGCCGAACAGCGCCGCCGCCGCCGACAGGGTCGGGGCGATGGCGAGGGCGGCGGTTCGAAGTTCGGAGGTGCGCATGGCCCACGCAGGCTTAACGGGAGTTGCGCCCCGCCGCCAGAGACGGAACCACCGGCTCGGAACAGCCGTTGGCGGCCCGGGTGAAAAGCGCGTGCGAATGTCGAAGACCGATCCTGAATCCCTCGTCAGAGACTGCTTCCAGGCCTGGGCCGACAGCGACCGCGACTGGCTGGAAGACCTGCTGGCCGACGACTTCCTGTTCACCAGCCCGCTCGACAACCGGCTGGATCGCGAGACCTACTTTCGCCACTGCTGGCCGAACGGCTCGATGATCGTCGGCTTCGACATCAAGCATCTGGCCGTGGTCGGAAACTGCGTCTTCGTCACCTACGAGGGCCAGAACACCGGCGGCAAGGTGTTCCGCAACACCGAGCTGCACCACATCCGGGACGGCAAGATCGCCGCCGTCGAGGTCTATTTCGGCTGGAACGTCCCCCACGACGCCTCGCGCGGGGGGTTCCTGGGCCACGGCTGATCAGTCCTGGAAGACGGCCGGCCGCTTTTCCATGTTCGACATCACGGCCTCGATGTTGCCGGGCGAGCCGATCAGGGCGCCCTGCTCGACGCTTTCGGCCAGCAGGATGGCGTGCTGGTCGCCATCGGCCATCAGGTTCAGCAGCCGCTTGTTGGCGCGGATGGCGGCCGGGTTCTTGCCGGCGATCTCGCGCGCCGTCGCCAGCGCCTCGGCGCGCGGATCGGCGCAGACGCGGGTGGCGATGCCCAGGCCATAGGCCTCCTCGCCGGTGAAGATGCGGCCGGTGTAGCTGAGGTCGCGGGCGATATCGTCGCGGACCAGGCCGCGCAGCAGGGCCATGCCGGCCATGTCGGGCACCAGGCCCCATTTGATCTCCAGCACCGCCATCTTCGCGTCCGGAGCGACGAAGCGCATGTCGGCGCCCAGCGTCAGCTGGAAACCGCCGCCCAGCGCCACGCCGTGCACGGCGGCGATCACCGGCACGGGAATGTCCCGCCAGATCATCACCGCGTTCTGGGCCCGGTTAGCCCCGCTGGCGGTGCGCGGGCTGTCGACCAGGCCGGCCCCGCCGCTGCGCTCGCCGGACGCCATCTTGCCGAAGTTGCCCATGTCGAGCCCGGCGCAGAAGGCGCGGCCCTCGCCCGACAGCACCACGGCGCGCAGGCCGGGCTCGCTCTTCAGCCGCTCGCCGGTCTCGATCAGCGCCGCGAACATGGCGTCGTCGAGGGCGTTCATCTTGTCGGTCCGGACCATCCGGACATCGGCGACGCCGTCCTGGATGTCGAGGGTGACGCGGTCGTTCATGGGCTTTCTCCTGGATGCGGCCAGACTGGAGGCGTTTCCCCAGCGGCGGGCAAGAGCCTCATCGCGGCATCCGCTTCCAGACCCCGATTATCGAAGCGGCGAGCATTGTAGCGCGGGCGGTCCGGCCTACAAAAAAGGGCGAAGCGTCGGGGACGCGGGGACGGGCGGCTGAAACCCTTGCGGCGTATGCCTTGGCGTGGGCCGGGGCTGCGCAAATGTAGACCGGGGCGTAGGCCGGTCTGTAGGCCGACCCGCTGCGATTGTAGGCAAGTTTGTGGTTGATCCGGCCTACAGGACAGGCGGTGCGCCGGTCAGACCGGCCGAAAAGTCAGCGCCGGTTGATGAATATGTCTAGACATATTGGCAGCGAACCAAAAACTCATATCCTTTCAGGAGGTTAGCGCCGCGTCGCCAGCCAGATCACATGACTGGCCTTGCGGCGGCCAGGGCCGGCCTTGACCCGCCGTTCCTGGACGTCAAATCCGGCGGCCCGCACCCGCTTTCTGAACGGCGCGTGCGGGGCCGAGGACCAGACGGCCAGCAGGGCGCCCGGGGTCAGGGCCTCGCGGGCGGCGGCGAGGCCGGCGCTGTCGTAGAGGCTGTCGTTGGCGCGGCGGGTCAGGCCTTCGGGGCCATTGTCGACGTCGAGCAGGATGGCGTCCCAGACCCCCTGCCCCGTGATCTGCCGCTGCACGTCGCCGATGGCGATCTCGACGCGGGGATCGTCCAGGCAGCCGCCATAGACCGCCGCCATCGGCCCCCGGGCCCAGTCGACCACCTCGGGGACCAGTTCGGCGACGACGATGCGGGCGTCCACGGGATAGGCCGCCAGCGCCGCCCGCAGGGTGAAGCCCATGCCGAGGCCGCCGATCAGCACGCGGGGCGCTTTGCGGCCGGCCAGCAGCTCGGCGGTCAGCCGGGCCAGCGCCTCTTCGGAGCCGCTCAACCGGCTGTTCATCAGCTCGATGCCGCCCTCGGCCATGATCGAAAACTCCTGGCCGCGCTGCATCAGGCGCAGGGTTCCGCCGCCGCCGGGCATGGTCGCGGTGGAGAGGTGAAGCCAGGGGATCATGCGCCCGGTATAGGGGCCATCCGCCCCCTCGCAAAGCGTCCGGCGACGGGCAATTTTCGGCAAGATTTCGCGCGCGCCGACAAGTCCCGCGCCAATATTCCTTGCTTTTCGGCCCTGAAAAACGCACCCTGCGGGCTCGCACATCGGCCCCGCTCTTCGGATCGATGACCTTCAAACGACTTTGCGACGCCCGTTGGCCCCCGAGGCAAATCTGGCGCGTTGTGACTATGACGTGAGGTTTTTTCTCCTCCGTCGCTGCCCGATCCCCTTCAAGGACCCTGATGAAAAACGCCCTGGGCGATACTTTCGCCGACCGCCAGAAGACCGCCGCCGAAGCCAAGGCCGCCCTGCTCGCCCGCTTCAAGCCTAAGCCGACCGTCACCGACCCCGACCTGAAACCCCGCGCCGAGAAGAAGGCCGAGGAACTGGCCAAGGTGCGCGAGACCCGCGAAGCCGAAAAGGCCGCCCGCAAGCAGGCCCAGGCCGACGCCGCCGAAGCCGCCGAGGCCGCCCGCCTGGCCGACGAGGAAGCCGCCCTCAACGCCAAGCGCGGCGAGCGCAAGGAACGCAAGGCCCTGACCAAGGCTGAGGCCCAGGCCGCCCGCGACGCCAAGTACGCCGCCCGCAAGGCGCGGCGGTAACAGCCCGCCGGCCGGGCAATCGCTTGCCTGACAACACATTGATCGCCGAACCCTCTTGACGGCTTCGCCGCATCCCGGCCTTTTTGGACCCGGGATGGAGGGCGAGATCATGTGGCGCTATTCTGCAATCGGGCTGGCGGCGGCCTTGGGTCTCAGCGCCTGCGGCGCGGCCCCGACCCCGGCCGCCAAGCCCCCGGCCGTCGCCGAGGTGACCGGGCCGGACACCGTCTCGGTCGGCCGCTACATCGTCGTCACCGGCGGCTGCAACGACTGCCACACCCCCGGCTACGCCCCGTCGGGCGGCAAGGTTCCCGAGACCCAGTGGCTGACCGGCAATCCGGTCGGCTATCGCGGCCCCTGGGGGACCAGCTACGCCTCCAACCTTCGCCTGACCGTGGCCGGCATGCCCAAGGAAGCCTTCGTCACCATGCTGGAGACGCGCGGCGGCCTGCCGCCGATGCCGTGGCCGAGCGTGCATGGCCTGAGTGCGGCCAACAAGGCGGCGCTCTACGACTACATCAAGTCGCTCGGCCCCGGCGGCGAGCAGGCCCCGGCCAATGTGCCGCCGGGCCAGGAGCCGAAGACGCCCTACGAAAACATGATCCCGGTCGCGCCGGGCGGCGGACCGTTGCCGCCGCCTCCGGGCGGGCGCGGACCGCCCGGCTGCGAGGAGTGCTGAGCGAATCGCGCCGGATCCCCTTCTCCCGCTTGCCGGGAGAAGGTGGCCCGCGAAGCGGGTCGGATGAGGGCAGAGCGAGCGGATAGAGATCGGCGGGCGGACCGCGTCACAACGCGCTGACCTTGCAAGGCCGGCGCTGCCCTCATCCGTCAGCCTTCGGCTACCACCTTCTCCCGGCGAGCGGGAGAAGGGTCGCGCTAGTCCTGCGCATTCTCGCGCGTGAACCAGGCCGTCACCCGCATGCCTTCGCCGGGGGCCGTTTCGACCTCCACCCGGGCCCTGGCGTTCTGGCGCAGGGACTGGACGATCAGGTTGCTGAGCTTGCCCGGCCGCGGCCAGACCACGCCCTCGGCCAGGCCCACCCCGTCGTCGGCCACCACCACCCGGCAGCCGACCTCGTCGACCAGGCACTGCAGGGTGATGGTCCCGCCCGGCCGGCCTTCGAAGGCGTGTTTCAGGGCGTTGGTCATCAGCTCGTTGACGACCAGGCCGGTCGGCATGGCGACGTTGATCGAGACCGGCCAGGTGTCGACCTGCAGGTTCAGGTGGATGCCCTCGACCGCATGGGCCTGCATCACCGAGGAGGCGATGCCGGACAGGTAGGTGCCCAGGTCGACGGTGTCGTTGGCGCCCTCCGCCGACAGCGAGCGGTAGAGCAGGCCCATGGCCTCGATCCGCCCGGCCAGCCGGTCGAAGCGGTTGTCGTGCGCGGCGCCCTGGGCCGCCTCGGAGACATTGCGCGCCTCGATGCGGATCAGGGCGGTGATCATCTGCAGGTTATTGGCCACCCGGTGCTGCAGCTCGCGCAGCAGGGTGTCCTTCTCCTGGATTTTGGCCTCATAGGCCGACAGGTCGACCTCGCCGCGCCCGTCGGCCCCGACCAGGGCGATCAGCCGGAACACCGGCTGGCCCAGCTCGTCCTCGATGATATTGCTCCAGACATCGACCGAGGCCGCGGCGCCGGCCGGCTGGAAGGCGAATACCCCGATGTAGTCGCTCTCTTCCGTCACCGCCGCCGCCAGCGGCCGGCCGTCCCGCGTCGCCGCGCCCGGCAGCGCCGACCAGTCCTGCCCCACAAGGTCGGCGGCCTTCAGGCCGGTCAGCCGCTCGAACTCGACGTTGGCGTAGGAGATCTGCTCGCTCGGCCGCAGGTTGGAGACCGCGATGGCGATCGGCACCTGGTCGAGGAACTGACGGAACTGGTCGGAGTCCAGAACCTGGGCCAGGTCCGGAGAGGCGAGCAACCCGGTGGGGTCGTCCTGGTCGGGCATGTCGGGGGGATACTCTGGGAAACACAAACTACCCGGGACGGGCCGCGCGGGACGGCACCATGGCCCCCGACTCGGTCGCCGAGCAGGCGGCGGCCGGCCTCGACCGGATGTCGGACGCGGAAGTCGCGCGCTTCGCGGCGCTCAATGCGGCCTACCAGGCGAAATTCGGGCTGCCCTTCATCCTGTGCGTCAGGCGGCACGGGCGGGCCTCGCTGCTCTCCGCCTTCGCGGCCCGCCTCGAGTCCGACGCCGCGACGGAGCGGCGGACCGCCGAGGCCGAGGTGTTCCGCATCGCCGCGATTCGCGTCAACGCGCTGGTCTCCGGCGACGGACCGCTCAAGACCACGGGCCGGATCTCGACGCACGTGCTCGACACCGTCAGCGGCCGGCCGGCGCAAGGCGTCGCGGTGAGCCTGCACGAGGTGGTCTCGGAGACCGAGACGGCTCTGGTGGCGCGGGCGGCGACCGACGCCGACGGGCGCACCGACACGCCGCTCGTGGCCGGGCGCCCGGTGCCGATCGCGGTCTACGAGCTTCGCTTCGCGCTGGGCGATTACCACCGGCGCCAGGGCCTCGCGCTCGCCGAGCCGCCCTTCCTCGACCTGGTGCCCCTGCGCTTCGGCGTCTCGGACCCGGAGGGGCACTATCACGTGCCGCTGGTGGCGACGCCGTGGAGCTACCAGACCTATCGCGGCAGCTGACGCGGCTGCGGAAATTCGTCTTTCCCGCACCGCACCGGCACGGCCCTCGCGCGTTGGTGGCGCAGACAGACGAGGAATTCCCCATGCTGCGTTCGACCCGCGTCCTGATCCTCTCGCTCTGCCTCGGCTGCGGGCTCGCGGGCGCGGCCTCCGCGCAGTCCGTCGGCGCCCCGGCCGGGCGCGAGCCCGCAGCCGAGGCAG
>SDZP01000115.1 GCA_004144935.1 Caulobacteraceae bacterium
CGGCCGCTGGCCCGCAGGCCGGTAACGGAGGCGTATTCGCCGCCGCCGTTGGTCAGGACGGTGAGGCGGATCCAGCGACCGGTCAGGGGTTTGTCGGCCTTGAAGCTCTGACCGTCGGCCAAGGCCAGGCTGGCGGTCAGCAGGGTCTGGAAGCCGGCCGATTCCGACTGGTCAGAGACCTCGATGCGGACCTGACGGGCGGCGCTCTGTTCCATGCTGGAGCCGTTGTCGATGCCGATGCCGCTGATCTCGGATTTCTGGGCCAGTTCGAAGACGAAGACGGGCGGTCCCTTGAACGCGCCGCGCCATTCGCTGATCGGGGCCTCGTCGATCATGTTGTACGGCGACCAGGCCAGCTGGGCGTCATCGCTGTCGGCGGGTTCGACGACGATCAGCGTGCCGTTGGCGAAGGCCAGCAGGTCTTCCGGCGGGGCGCCGGCGGCGGGGGTCGCGGCGGCGGCTCCGGCGGCCGTCACCGCCCCGGCCGCCTGTTCCGATTTCGCCCCGGACGGACCGCAGCCGGTGGCCAGCATGACCACAAGACCCAGCGCCAAGCCTCGGAATGTCATGGGAAAACTCCGCGTCTCTCATAGAAAAGGGGCGGCCGGCCGGTGACAGCCGCCCGCCCCAGGGAGGATGATAAGCCTACCAGCGCCAGCGGATGCCGAGGCTGGCGTCGACCGAGGTCAGGTCGTCGTTGAACTTGGTCCCGATATTGAGGAAGCCCGAGAACCGGTCGTCGCCGCTGAACACGTTGACGCTGGCGCCGAGTTCGCCGAACGAGCCGGAGAAGTCGTCGCGAATGTCGAGATCGGCGCCGCCGTTGTCGATGGTCAGGCCGTTGTCGCCTTCGAACTCGTTCCAGTAGCGGGCGGTGAGCGCCCACTGGGTGGAGAAGGCGCCGTGGTCGGCGTTGAGGCCGAGGCGGCCGCCCAGGCTGGCCCGCAGGCTGGTCTGGTCGTCCCATTCGACGATCGAACCGGGCACGGCGGCGCTGTCGATGTCGGTGGTCAGGTAGGAGAGGGTGGCCAGCGGCTCGAAGAAGCCGTTCGAGCCCAGCGCCACGGTCCAGCCGCCTTCAACCTGAACGCCCAGGCTGTTGACTTCGCCCGAGAAAGTGTTCGAGCCGGCCGGGGCCAGGGTGATGTTCTGGTGGTCGTAGTCCAGCATGTTGGCGTTGACGATGCCGTCGACGAAGAAGGCGCCCGAGACGTAGGTGCCGTAGACGCCGAGGGTCATGCCCTCCAGCGAGGTCAGGGTGCTGGAGGCGTCGAAGTCGACGTCGCTGTCGACATAGCCGATCTGGCCGCCGACGACCCAGGCGCTGCCCGATCCGCCGCCCATGAAGTCCAGGCCGCCGATCAGGGCCACGGTGTTCTGGTCGTAGGAGGTGTCGAAGCCGTAGGTCGTGCCCAGGAAGTCATAGCTGCTGGTGCGGTCACGCTGGCCGGTGGAGCCGGCGATCTTCATCCAGACGCCGGCGCCCGTGCCGTCGATGCCGTCGATCTGCTGGCGCAGGTCGGCCTGGCGGTCCAGCCAGACGCCGGTGGTGGTGTACCAGGCGCTCTGGGCGGCCGTGCCGACGGTGCTGAACTCGAACACGTCGGCGTCGGGAAGGCCGACCAGCTTGTGCTGTTTGCCGTCGAGGACCAGGTCGTAGAAGAACAGGCCCTTGTCGATGACGCCGTCCGCCGAGTTGGCGTCGGCGCGCCAGCCGGGCGAGGTGGGGTCGAGGGCGAAGTGGGTCGCCGCCGTCGTGCCCGCGCCGCTGACGTCGACCAGCACGATGCCGCCGGTGTTCAGCGATCCCGAATTGGCCCCGCCGATGTCGTTGAGGCGGATCTGGGTGGCGCCCGCCGTGCTGCCGCCGGTCAGGCCGAAGCAGTCGGCGGCGGTCAGGGTGGCGCAGTTGGCCTGGACCGTCGCGCCGAGGTTGACGTCCATCACCAGGCGGCTGGCGCCGCTGCCGGTGAAGGTCGTGCCAGCCGCCAGGATGCTGTCGTTGATCTGGCCATCGGAGGCGGCGGCGGCGGTCGTGCCGCTGGAGCCGAAGACGACGCGGCCGCTGTTGGTCCAGGTCTCCAGACCGGTGAGGGTCAGGGTGCTGGCGGCCAAGGTCGGCTCGCCGACGACCAGCAGGCCGCTGTTGATGAAGGTGTCGGCGCCGGCCCCGAAGGCGATGGTCGTGGCCACGCCGCCAGCGTTGGTGAAGATGGCGCCGGTGTTGTTCAGCGTGTCGGCGCCGGCCGAGAAGGTCGAGAGGCCGGTGGTGTGCCAGCTGTTGAGGCTGGAGTTGTTGAACACCAGGCTGGAGGCGCCGGCGGCGTCGACCACGCCGTTGATGCGGCCGCCGTTGTTGATCACCAGCGCGCCGCCGATGGCGCGGATGGCCAGGTCGTTGTAGCCGGAGGCGGCGGCGTCGCCCGAGCGGATGACGCCGTTGCTGGCGACGTTCAGGGTGGTGGTGGCGCCGGCGATGTTGTTCAGGTCGACGACCCAGCCGTTGCCGCCGGAGCCCCGGCCGGTGAGCAGGGCGGTGGCCGCCCCGACGCCGCCCTGGCCGACGTTGACCGTGACCGCGCCGCCGGCTGAGGCGACGCGGATGCCGCTGCCCGCCGTGCCGGCGACGGTCGAGCCGTTGATGACGCTGATGTTCATGCTGCCGTTGCCGGTCGACGTCGCGGAGACGGCGGCCAGGTCAACGCCGGTGGCGGTGATGGTGTTGGCGTTGATCAGCGTGCCGCCGACCCCGCTGGTCTGGGTGATGATGCCGCTGCCGGCCGAGGTGATCGTACCGGCCTGCTGGACCTGCACCGCGCCGCCGTCGGAAACCGCCCGGATGCCGTAGCTGGTCAGGCCGGAGGTGGTGATGGTGTTGGCGCCGCCGGTGATGACCGTGGCGTTGCCGTCGGCGCGGGTCTCGGCGTTGACGCCGCCGTCGACGGCGTAGATGCCGGCCGTGCCGAGCAGCAGGGCGAAGGCGTTGTGGCCGGGGCTGAGGCCGAGGGCCTCGGACCGCACGCCGACGCCGCTGACGAAATCGCCGGCCGAGCCGATGCCGCCGCCGCCGTTGTTCACCACCGAGGTGTCGCCGCCGAAGACGGTCTGGGCGACGACGCCATCATCGGCCGTGCCGGCGACGGACGAGCCGCTGTTCAGCTGGACCGAGACGTTGCCGTTGTTGCTGCTGCCCAGGATGCCGCTGAAGAACGAGCCGCTGGTGTTGGCCGTGACGGCGCCCGAGTTGACGATCAGGACGTCGCTGGTCTGGGTGAAGGCCCACAGGCCCTGTTCGGCGGCGGTCACCGCGCCGCTGTTGTTGATGCCCGCCACGCCGGCGCCGAGGGCCTGGACGTGAATACCCGCGGATTGGAGCGAGGTGACCGAAGCGGTGTTGTTGGCCTGGACCACACCGGTCGCCGAGGTGATGAAGATGCCGTCGTTGAGGTCGGCGACGACCGCGCCGCCGTTCTGGACCACCGCGTTGCCGTCAACGGTCTCGGCATAGATGCCGAAACCGCTGGAGGTGACGGCGGTTACGCTCTCGACCCGCGCCGTGCCGGCGCCGCCGGTCACCGCGTAGAGGCCGTAGGCCGTGCCGGTGTTGTCGATGGTGGTGACCGAGCCGTTGCGGATCTCGACATTGCCCGTGCCGGAGACGGCGCTGATGCCGGCGCTGTAGGCGTGGTTGCCGGCCGCGTCGACGCCGTCCAGATCGGTGACGTCGATCGTACCGCCGTTGGTTTCGACCAGGACCGTGCCGCCGACGGCCTGGGCCGCGATACCGACCGCATTGGTGCCGGTGATGTCGATGTTGAGGCCGTCGACGATCTCGATGTCGACCCCGCCCAGCGCCCCGGCGGCATTCGCCGCGATCCCGGAGGCGCCGTCGGCTTCGCCGCCCGCGCCGTCGTCGATGGTGATGGTGGTGTTTTCGCCGAGGAAGATCTCGACCGCCTGGTCGCCCGGCGCCGCATCGGCCGCCCGGCCGCTGACGGCGTTGATGCCCACCGCGGTGGCGTCGCCGTCGGTGTTGGTGATCAGGATGGTAAGCCCGGCCCCACCGTTGACGGTGGCGTCGCCGAGGGCCGACTGCATGTTGATGCCGAAGTCGTCGGGATCGATGGTGACGTTCTCGCCAATGTTGGCGGTGACGTTGCCCGTGCCGAAGGTGACGCCGGTGACGCCTTCGTTGGCCGCGGTGATGGTGGCGTTGTCGCCGACCGTCATCACGACATTGCCGCCGCTGGCCGGGGTGAAGATCGCGCCGACCATGCCGAGCGTGCCGCTGACCAGGGTCGTGCCGGTGAAGCTGACGCTGACGTTGCCGCCAGCGCCGGTGCTGAGGCCGGTCAGGCCCGCGCCGAACGCGCCGGCCCCGTCGGTGTAGACATTGCCCGAAGTGGCGACGATGACGTTGCCCGAGCCCTGCGCAGCGCCCTGCAGGCCGAACTGGGTGGCGTTGGAGCCCGCGCTGCCGACATCGCCGCTGTAGTTGATGGTGACGTCGCCGCCGAGGATGCTGGTGACGGCGATGATGCCGCCCTGGCCGCCACCGGCGATGTCGCCGTCACCGACCACGGTCACCGCGCCGCCGTTGTTGCTGCGGGCGTTGATGCCGACGACGGTAGCGTCGATTGCGCCGTCAGCGTCGATGGTCAGGGTTCCGCTGCCGGTCAGGGCCTGGATGCCGTTGCCGCCGGCCGTCAGGGCGCCGCCGGTCAGAATCTGAAGGTTGCCGGCGCCGGTTTCGGCCGTGATGGCATTGCTGCCGACACTGGTCGCCGTGCCGCTGTAGTTGATCAGGGTATTGCCGCTGGTCGACAGCGTGTTGATCGCCGTGCCGGCGTCGCTGCTGTTGACGGAGCCGGTCCCGAGGACCTGGATACCGCCGCCGCCCAGCGCCTGGACGTCAATGCCGCCGTCCAGCACAGCGCCGTTGACGATAATGCCGGCCAGGCCGGTCCCGTTGTGAATGACGCTTGCGCCGAGCGAGGCGAGGTTGGTGGCCGTCAGAGTCGAGCCGGTCTGAACGTCGACCACCGCCTGGCCCGCGCCGCCGGCCGTAGCTGTAGCGCCGGCGAAGCCGCTGACCACGCCCTGGACGTTGACCCGCGCGCCGCCGGTGGTGGAGGTCGCCGAGGCGCCTGTGCCGCCGGCCGTGATCGTTCCGCCGGCGTTGATGACGACGGCGCCCGAGACACTGCTGGCCATGATGCCGGTGGCGCCCGAGACGACCGTGCCGCCGGTGGACGCGCTGACGTTGCCGGAGTTGCTGCTGGCGATGATGCCTTCAGCCGCGCCGGAGTCGATGGCGCCGTTCAGGTTGACGGTCACCTGGCCCGACACGCTCTGGGCGAAGACGGCGCGCTGGCCGTTGGTGTTGGTGATGTCGCCGTCGCCGACCACCTCAGCCAGGCCGGCGTCCGAGAAGGCGGCGACTCCGCCGTCCAGCACCTCGCCGTTGACCTCGACGGATGCGGTTCCGGTTCCGTTGGCGGTGGCGATAGCGCCGTAGCTGAGACCGTCGGTCGCTTCTACCGAGCCACCGGCAAGGATTTCGATCGAGCTGAAAGCGCCGCCATTGCTGTTGGCCGATACGCCGCCGGTTCCGGTGGCCGCGCCGCCGATCTCGACATTGATGCTGCCGGTGCTGGTGACAATGACGGCGTTGGCGGCCGTGCCGGTGACATCGTTCAGGACCAGGTTGACCGCGCCGCCGGAATTTACCTGCACGCCGACGTCCGCCGTGCCGGTGATGGCGCCGGTCGAGGAGATGCTGACCAGGCCGGTCCCGCCGGTGATGTTCAGGCCCCGCGTGCCTGTGACGCTGCCGAAGGCGGCGAGGTACTGGCCAGCGTTGGTGACGGTTCCGGTGACGCCGGCCGCGCCGGTTCCGGTGATGGTCGTGCCGATGGCGTCGATGTTGGTGTCGAAGAAGGCGGTCTGGGTGACGAGGCCCGAACCCGAAAGGCCGGTGACGTCGCCGCCCAGCACGACGTTGACGCCGCCGTTGCCGCTGTTGGCGGTGATGCCGACCGACCCGGTCGTGGCGCCGGTGGTCGTTACGAAGGCCAGGCCGTTGACCGACTGGGCGAAGATGCCCGGGCCGCCGACCGTGTTGATCTCGTTTGTGGTGACGGTGACGTTGCCCGTGCCGCTGGCGTAGACGCCGAAGAAGGCGGCGTTGATGACCCCCAGGCTGGTGACGTCGATCGTCCCGTTGATCGAGGTGGTCAGGATGCCATTGCCCAGCGAGTCGACCGTGGTGGCGCCGAGGTTGACGATCACGTTGCCCGACGACTCGGCGTTCGCGCCGACGTTGGTCGCCTGGATGAGGCCGGAATTCATGGCGACCGTGGCGGCGCCGGTGTCGCTGATGGCGCGCAGGCCGCTGGAGCCCTGAATGACCGCGCCGCCGTCATCGCCGACAAGGTTGATGACCGCGTTGCCGCCGCCAGAGGCGTTCACATCGATGGCGAAGCCGCCGGCGTTGATCACCGTGGCGTCGCCGAAGCCGACACCGCTTGTCGCCTGCAGGACGGTGAGGTTCTCGCCGGCGTTGCCGGTTACCGCGACGCCGTTGACGATCCCGACGTTGTCGAGGAGCCCCAGGGTCAGATTGCCGTCGGTGGTGGTGGTGTAGTCGACACCGGTGAGGATGGTCCCGCTGCAGACGAAGACGTCGGGTGCGGCGCCGTTGGCGCTGGGATCGCCGCACTCGTTGACGCCAGCCAGAGCGACTCCGGGCGTCAGGGTGACAGCGCCGGCTCCGGCCAGCAGACTGGCCGCCACCAGGGAGGAGCTGGCGAGGAGCGACAGGCGACGGCGGGACGAGGACTTGGCCATTTGGTTTTCCATGTGCGAGCGGGTCCGACGCAGCGGCGACGGGCTTCGGAAGTGAACAGTCAGAAGAAGAGCTTGGCGGGGCAGGGCGGGCGCCGGGACGGGCGGCCGGCTCCGGAGGAACCAGGAGCGTGCGAAACGGACGCCTGCATCGCGATGAACCACCCAGCCAACGGCACTAGGCGAACACGGTCGCGCGACCGCGGGCTTTTGGCCCTCCCCAATTAGGGAGGGACCGAAAAACTCATTGTGAGGAATTCCGCGTCATAACGGTGTTACAGGAGGTGAGCTGGAGTGGGCTGGAAGCTCTGAATGGCCGCAGACCTCGATAGCGTGCTGGACCGTTGCCTGGAGGCAGCCGCTGCGCCGGAGTTGTGGCCGGGCGCGCTCGCGGCCTTGGCTGCGGCCATGGGAAGCCGCGGGGTGCTGCTGACCCGGCCGGCCCGCAACCACTTCGGCATCCTCTATCCCTCGAGCATGGAAGACGCGATCGGGCTGTTCTTCGAGGAAGAATGGCACCTGCGCGACCTGCGCAGCGAGAGGGCCGTGGCCCGAGGCGAGGGCAAGATCACCGCCGACCAGCATGTCATCTCGCCCGACGAGGTGAGCCGGTCGGACTATTACAACGGCTTTGCCAAGCGGGCGGATGTGCCGTGGTTCTCGGCCTTCGGAATCCTGGCGGCGGGCAACGCCTTCGTCGGCATGTCCTTCCAGCGCCGGCAGTCGGAGGGCGCCTTCTCCAACAGTGACCTGGCGACCATCAGCCGGGCCGCCCCGCGCCTGCGCCAGGCGATGAATCTTTCGGCCAATGTCACCAACGTGCGCGACGCCGGCCGGCTGGATGGACTTGCCCTGGTCGACCAGGCGGCCCTGCTGCTGGCCGACAGCGGCGAGGTGCTGGCCGGGAACGCCATGGCCGAAGTCCTGCTGGCGATCGGCACCGGCCTGCGGCGCGGCGGCAGAGGGCTGGTGGCGGCGCATCCAGCCTCCCGGCCGCGGCTTGAGCGGTATCTCGCGGCCGCTTGCGGGGACGGGCCCGAAGCGGCCCGGATGGCCGCCATGCCTCTGGCCCTGGCCTGCACGGACGGGCTGGTCCTGATGCTGCAGGCGACCCCTGTGATCGGCGAGGCCAACGCCGTGTTCGGCGCCGGCAAGACCTTGCTCATGATCACCACGGTCGGCGACAGCCGGGCGCCCTCGGCGGAGCGGCTGAAGGAGGCCTTCGGCCTGACCGCGACCGAGGCCCGCGTGGCCGCGGTGGTCGCCTCGGGCCGGCCGGTGAAGCAGGTGGCCGACATGCTGGGGATGAGCGATTCGGCCGTCCGCTTCCATATCAAGTCGATCCTGCCCAAGGCCCTGGTGCGGACCACGGCCCAGTTCGTCGCGGCGGCTGGCAAGCTGGCCTGAACCTCATGGCAGGCGCCCCTAGGTCACACTTGCCGGGGACCTCGTGGCCATATATTTACGCCGTATATCATTCCAGCGAGACCCTGACCCATGGCCCTGCCGCCCGTTCTCCGTGACCGCCTCCGCCTGCCGGTCATCGGCTCGCCGCTGTTCATCATCTCCGGTCCGGAGCTGGTCATCGCCCAGTGCAAGGCCGGGGTGGTCGGCAGCTTTCCGTCGCTGAACGCCCGGCCGATCAGCCAGCTGGACGAATGGCTGGCGCAGATCACCGAGGAACTGGCCGCCTGGGACCGGGCCAACCCGGACACGCCGGCGGCCCCGTTCGCCGTCAACCAGATCGTCCACCGCACCAACAACCGGCTCGAGGAAGACGTCGAGATGTGCGGCAAGTATAAAGTGCCGGTGATGATCACCTCGCTGGGCGCCCGCGAGGACCTCAACAACGCCGTGCACGGCTGGGGCGGCATCACCCTGCACGACGTCATCGACAACCGCTTCGCCCGCAAGGCCATCGAGAAGGGGGCCGACGGCCTGATTCCGGTGGCGGCCGGGGCCGGCGGGCATGCCGGCGGCCTGTCGCCGTTCGCCCTGGTGCAGGAGATCCGCGAGTGGTTCGACGGGCCGATCGCCCTGTCGGGCTCCATCGCCAACGGCAAGTCGATCCTCGCCGCCCAGGCCATGGGCGCCGATCTGGGCTACATCGGCTCGGCCTTCATCGCCACCCAGGAGGCGCGGGCGGCGCAGGGCTACAAGGACATGATCGTCAGCAGCGCCGCCGACGACATCGTCTATTCCAACCTGTTCACCGGCGTGCACGGCAACTACCTGCGCCCCTCGATCGTGGCGGCTGGCCTCGACCCCGACAACCTGCCGGTCAGCGATCCGTCGAAGATGAACTTCGGCTCCGGCGGCAACCAGGAAGCCAAGGCCTGGCGCGACATCTGGGGCTGCGGCCAGGGCATTGGGGCGATCAAGGACGTGCCGACCGTGGCCCAGATGGTGGCGCGGCTGTCGGCCGAGTACGAGGCGGCCAAGGTCGAGCTGGCGGCCAAGACGGCGCTGACGGCCGGCGCGGCGATGGCCCTGGCGGCGGAGTAGCAGGCGGCCCTTGGCGGCGGCTTCGCTCGCGCTAGCTTCAAGCGCGGAGGAGCCGCCCCATGCTGCAATACATCGTCGCCTATATCGCCGCCGCCATCGTCTTCGTGGCTGTGGATTTCGTCTGGCTCGCCTTCAT
>SDZP01000001.1 GCA_004144935.1 Caulobacteraceae bacterium
CTGCGCCACACCGAGACGTCCGGCTGGGGCTGGACCCCGCTCAGCGACGACTACGACAGCTACCAGCTGGGCAGCGGCAATGGCGGCGTCACCGAACTGACCGAGGACACCCAGGCGGCCTACGCCTACGCCCGCTTCGGCGGCGACAACCTGTTCGGCAAGGCCTACGACGGCAACATCGGGGTGCGCGTGGTGCGCACCAAGGTCGACACCGACTCGGTGGTCACCCTGCCGTCCATCTCGGGCGCCTGTCCGTTGCTGGCCGACTGCACCGGCTACAACCGCGCGGTGGCCTTCGTGAACGGCGGGCCGCTGACCGGCGAGTCGATCAGCAAGGAATACACCAACGTCCTGCCCAGCTTGAACCTGCGGGTCTTCCTGCGGGATGACCTGCAGATGCGCTTCGCGGTCTCGCAGGCCATGGTCCGGCCGGAGATGTACCAGCTGCAGCCGTTCACCAACCTGTCGATCAACTTCGAGGCGGACGGCTATACCCTGGACGATCAGGCGCCCTTCACCGGCACCGCCGGCAACCCGGGGCTGGAGCCGACCAAGGCCAACAACTACGACATCAGCCTGGAATGGTACTTCGCCCCCGGCGGCAGCCTGACCTTCGCCGCCTTCCACAAGGACATCACCGACTACATCTTCAGCGGTTCGGACACGGTGGCCTACACCAACGGCGGCCAGACCTTCGATTTCGCCCTGACCCGCTACCAGAACGGCGACGAGGGCACGGTCGACGGCTTCGAGCTGGCCTACCAGCAGTTCTACGACTTCCTGCCCGGCGCCCTCGGCGGGCTGGGGCTGCAGGCCAACTTCACCTTCATCGAGAGCGACGGCGGGCGGAACACCAGCCAGAACATCCTCGACCCGCTGCAGAACTCGGCCTCCGGCGAGTCCCTGCCGCTCGAGGGGATGTCGCGGACCAGCTACAACGTGGCCCTGATGTACGAGAAGTACGGCATCTCGGCCCGGCTGGCCTACAACTGGCGGGAGGAATACTTGCTGACCACCTCGGCGGCCAACGTCAACGCCCCGGTCTGGGCCAGCGACTATGGCCAGCTCGACGGGTCGGTCTTCTACACCATCAACCCGAAGGTGAAGATCGGCCTGCAGGGCACCAACCTGCTCAACGAACGCACCACCCTGCTGGTCGGCAACGAGAGCCGCAAACCGCCCTACAACTGGGTCGACACCGATCGGCGGGTCGCCCTGGTGCTGCGCGCCCAGTTCTGATCCTTGCGCAACTGGGGGCGTCCCTTTCAGGGGCGTCCCCGCCTCTTTGCAGTGTTTGAGGGGGAGCGTGATGGCTCGCGGACTGATCTACGCCGGTATCCTGGCCCTGGCCCTGCTCGGGTTGCCGGCCCAGGCCCAGCAGCCGATCCCCAGGCTGGAGAGCCGGGGCGGCAACCACGCCCTGATCGTCGACGGCAGGCCGTTCGTCATCCTCGGCGCCCAGGTCAACAATTCGAGCAACTACCCAGCCCCCCTGGCCGAGGCCTGGCCGGCGATCGCCTATGTCGGCGCCAACACCGTGCAGATCCCCATCGCCTGGGAGCAGGTCGAGCCGGTGGAGGGGCAGTTCGATTTCAGCTTCGTCGACCACGCCATCGCCGAGGCGCGCAAGCACAGGGTTCGCCTTGTGCTGCTGTGGTTCGCCACCTGGAAAAACACCTCGCCGGCCTACGCCCCGGCCTGGGTCAAGCTGAACCCGCAGCGCTTCCCCCTGCTGGTCAAGGCCGACGGCCAGCCGTCCTACGCCCTGTCGCCCTACGGCGCCGACACCCGCGCCGCCGACAAGCGCGCCTTCGCCGCCCTGATGGCCCATATCCGCAAGGTCGATGAGGCCGAGCGCACCGTCATCATGGTCCAGCCCGAGAACGAGACCGGCACCTACGGCAGCGTGCGGGACTATTCGCCCGAAGCCGAGAAGGCCTTCAAGGCGCCGGTCCCCAAGGCGCTGCTGGCGCGGCTGAAGAAGTCGCCCGGAACCTGGACCCAGGTGTTCGGCAAGGACGCCGAGGAATTCTTCCATGCCTGGTCGATCGCGTCCTACGTCGGCGAGGTGGCGGCGGTCGGCAAGGCGCAGTACCCGCTGCCGATGTACGTCAACGCCGCCCTGCGCGATCCGGTCGGCGAGCAGGCGCCGAGCAGCTATGCGGCCGGCGGACCGACCTGGAACGTGGTCGAGGTGTGGAAGGCGGCCGCCCCGGCCATCGACCTGCTGTCGCCCGACATCTACGAGCGCAAGTCGGCGATCTACGACGCCCACCTGGGCCGCTATGACCGGCCGGACAACGCCCTCTTCGTCGCCGAGACCGGCAGCGACTGGCAGTATCCGCGCTACGCCTTCCAGACCCTTGGCCGCGGCGGCATCGGCTTCTCGGTCTTTGGCGTCGACTACACCGGCTATTCCAACTACCCGCTCGGGGCCAAGACGGTGGACGAAACCTCGCTGAAGCCGGTCCGCGAGGTCTACGCCACCCTCGTCGGCTGGCAGTCGGTGCTGGGCCAGGCGGCCCTCGACGGCAAGGTCTGGGGCGTCGCCGAGCCGGACGACCATGCCGTGCGCACGCTCGATCTGGGCGACTGGACGGCGGAAGTCGGCTTTGGCCGCTGGCAGTTCGGCCAGCCGGACTGGACGTGGCTTGGGCCCATGGACGCCGTGCCCGGCTCCGACAGGCCGCGCGGCGGCGCCATCGTCGCCCAGGTCGCGCCGAACGAATACTTGGTCACCGCCTACTGGGCCCGGGTCGAGTTCAAGGCCAGGCCGGGCGGCAAGCGCCGCATGGTCGTCCGCTACGAGGAGGGCCGTTTCGACGCCGAAGGCCGCTGGGTCTTCGAGCGCCTCTGGAACGGCGACCAGACCGACTACGGCCTCAACTTCACCGACCGCCCGCGCCTGCTGCGGGTGGTCACCGCGACCTACTGACCGATTTTCCAATCGTGAGTATGCCATGACCCTGTTCCTCGCCCGCCGCCTGTTCGCCGCGGCCCTGCTGGCCACGCCGCTCACCGTCAGCGCCGCCATGGCGCCGGCGCCGGCCTTCGCCCAGGCCGCCTTCGAGCGCACCGCCAGCGGCATCGTGGTCACCCCGGCCGCCGGCCCCGCCCGCCGGCTGCGGCTGGAGGTCTATGGTCCGCGCATCATCCGGGTCACCGCCGTCGAGGACGCCAGCTTCGACCTGCCGCCCAGCCTGATGGTCACGGCCAGCCCGTCCGCCGACACCCCGTTCGAGGTCGAAACGAAGGGCGACAAGGTGGTGCTGAAGACCGCCCAGGCCGCCGTCGAGGTCAGCCAGGCCACCGGCGCCGTCCGCTTCCTGGACGCCAAGGGCCGCGAAGTCCTGGCCGAACGCGCCGGGTCGCGGGAAATCCGGCCGGTCACCGTCGAGGACCAGAAGGGCGACCACCGCTTCCTGGCCACCCGCCAGGTCTGGGAGAGCCCCGCCGACGAGGCCTTCTACGGTCTCGGCCAGCACCAGCAGGGGGTGATGAACTACAAGGGCAAGGACGTCGAACTGGCGCAACACAACATCGACGTCGGCATTCCGTTCGTCGTCTCCAGCCGCAACTACGGCGTCCTCTGGGACAACAATTCCATCACCCGCTTCGGCGATCCCCGGCCCTACGGCATGCTCGACGAGCGGCTGATGGTGCGTGACCTGACGGGGCGCTTCGGCGGCCTCTCGGCCAGCTACTTCCAGGACGACAAGCTGAAGGTCCAGCGCCAGGAAAGCCAGATCAACTACGAGTTCATCCGCGACCAGCAGCGCTGGCCGGAAGGCTTCAAGGCCCAGCCCGGCCAGCCGGTGCAGGTCGGCGACATGGGCAAGTCCGGCCAGGAGGGGGTGCGCGTCGTCTGGGAAGGCACCATCGAGACGGCCACGGCGGGCGAGCACAAGTTCCGGCTCTATTCTTCGAGCTACGCCAAGGTCTGGGTCGGCGGCAAGCTGGTCATCGACCGTTGGCGCCAGAACTGGAACCCCTGGAACCACGACTTCCAGGTCGAGCTGCCGGCCGGCAAGCCGGTGCCGATCAAGGTCGAATGGATCCCCGCCGACGGCTACATCGCCCTGCGCCACCAAGACCCGCTGCCGGCCGCCGACCAGGGCGCCCTGTCCTTCGCCTCCGAGGTCGGCCGTTCGATCGACTACTACTATGTGGCGGGCGACAATCTCGACGAGGTCATCGCCGGCTACCGCGGCCTGACCGGCAAGTCGGTGATGCTGCCCCGCTGGGCCTACGGCTTCTGGCAGAGCCGCCAGCGCTACAACACCCAGGCCGAGGTGGTGGATACGGTGAAGGAATACCGGCGCTTAGGGTTGCCGATCGACAACATCGTCCAGGACTGGTTCTACTGGCCGGAGAACGCCTGGGGATCGCACCAGTTCGACAAGGCGCGCTTTCCCGACCCCGCCAAGATGGTCAAGGACGTCCACGACCTGGACGCCAACATCATCATCTCGGTCTGGCCGAAGTTCTACCCGACCACCGAGCACTACAAGCAGCTCGCGGCGATCGGCGGGATGTATACCCGCAACGTCGAGGCCGGGGCCCGCGACTGGGTCGGGCCGGGCTACGCCAACGGCTTCTACGACCCCTACCTGCCCGCCGCCCGCGACCTCTACTGGAAGCAGATCGCCGACAGCTTCAAGGGCATGGGCTTCGACGGCTGGTGGCTGGATTCGGTCGAGCCGGACATGCACTCCAACCTCGACATCCCCGAGCGCACCCTGCGCATGGGCCCCACCGCGGCCGGCCCCGGGGCCCTGGTGTTCAACTCCTACCCCCTGGTCAACGCCGAGGGGGTGTACCAGCGCTTCCGGGCCCAGCAGCCCGACACCCGAACCTACATCCTGACCCGCTCGGCCTGGGGCGGCCTGCAGCGCACCGGCTCCACCCTGTGGTCCGGCGACGTGGTGGCGCGCTGGGACGACCTGCGCGAGCAGATCTCGGCCGGGGTGAACACCAACATGTCCGGCCTGACCAACTGGACTCACGACATCGGCGGTTTCGCCGTCGAGGCCCGCTATTCGGCCAAGACCATGAAGCCGGAGGACCAGGCCGAGTGGGACGAGCTGAACCTGCGCTGGTTCCAGTTCGGGGCCTTCTCGCCGGTGTTCCGCTCGCACGGCGAGTTCCCGCTGCGCGAGGTCTACAACCAGGCCAGGCCGGGCACGCCGCTTTACGAGGCCTACGCGAGGTCGCTGCGCACCCGCTACCGACTGATGCCCTACATCTACACCCTGGCCGGCGACAGCTGGAGCCGCGACGGCACCATCATGCGCGGCCTGATCATGGACTTCCCGGCGGACCGCAAGGTCCGCGACATCGCCGACCAGTACATGTTCGGCCCGGCCCTGATGGTCGCCCCGGTGCACAGCTACAAGGCCCGCAGCCGGCGAGTCTACTTCCCGGCCGGCGGCGACTGGTACGCCTTCGACACCGGCCAGAGGTTCAAGGGCGGGGCCGAGGCGAAGGTCGAGGCGCCGATCAACCGCATACCCGTCTTCGTCCGGGCCGGCGCCATCCTGCCGACCGGCCCGGCCATCCAGCACACGGGTGAAAAGCTCGACGGGCCGCTTACCCTGCTGGTCTATCTTGGGGCGGACGGGACCTTCGACCTTTATGAGGATCAGGGGCTGTCCTACGGCTACGAGCGCGGCGAGTTCTCGCGCATCCCGATCCGCTGGGATCAGAAGAAGGGCGTGCTGACCCTTGGCGCTCGCCAGGGCGCCTATCCCGGCATGGCCGCGCAACGGACCATCAATGTGCGCTGGATCAGCGGACCGGACGCCAGGGCCGGCGACTTCGACGCCCCCGCCCAGAAGACCGTGCAGTACAGCGGCCAGGCCCTCGAGGTGCGCCGGTGAAGGCGCTTCTCGCCGCGGCGCTGCTGGTGGCGACCGCCTGGACCGGGGCGGCCGGAGCCCAGGCGGCGCCGTTGCTGGATCCGATGTTCCAGGATCACGCCGTCCTGCAGCGCGGCCGGCCGATTCCAATTTGGGGTATGGCTGTCGCCGGCGCCGAGGTTTCGGTCAGTCTGGCGGGCGCGAGGATGCAGACCCGCGCCGGACCCGACGGGCGCTGGCGGGTCAACCTGCCCGCGCCCGCGCCCGGCGGTCCTTATCAGCTCGAGGCCCACAGCGAGGGTCAGGCCCAGCGCCTGATGGACGTCCTGGTCGGCGACGTCTGGCTCTGCTCGGGCCAGTCGAACATGGAGATGGCGGTCCGCCAAGTCGCCAACGCCGACAGCGAACTGGCCGGGGCAGGGGATGATGGCCTGCGCCTGTTGCTGGTCGGACGCTCCAGCCAGCCGGCCTTCCCCACCGGGGCAGGGCCGGTCGGCCGCTGGCAGGTCTCGGCGCCCGACAGCGCCCGCGAGTTCTCCGCCGCCTGCTTCTTCATGGGCAAGCGCCTGCGCCAGAGCCAGGCCGTCCCGGTCGGGCTGATCGCCACCTCCTGGGGCGGCTCGGTGATCGAGGACTGGATGAGCGAGGCAGCCCTGCGCCGCGACGGCCGCTACGACGTCCCGCTCACGGCCCTGGCCGCCTACGCCCGCTCGCCGGACGAGGGGCGGGCGCAATGGAACCAGGTGACCAGCGACTGGTGGGCGCGCAACGATCCGGGCTCGCGCGCCAGCCTGCCCTGGTTTTCGCCGAAGCTCGACGACCGCGACTGGCCGACGATTCCGCCCTCCGGCTTCTGGGAGGGGACCGTGCCGGAACTGGCCTCCTTCGACGGCGCGGTCTGGTTGCGCACCGGCGTGAACCTGACCGCCGCCCAGGCCCGTCAGGAGGCCACCCTGGAATTCGGCCCCGTCGACGACGTCGACCGCACCTACGTCAACGGCCGATGGGTCGGCGGCCATGAGGGCTGGAACACGCCACGCCTCTACCCCCTGCCGGCGGGGGTGCTGAAGGCCGGCCGCAATGTCATCGCCATCGGCGCCCTGGACACCGGCGGCGGCGGCGGCGCCTGGGGCCCCGCCGACCAGAAGCGGCTGCGCTTCGCCGACGGGACCAGCGTGCCGTTGGACCAGCCCTGGCGCTACCGCGTCTCGGCCCCGCTCCAGGACCTCGCCAACATCCCCCGCACGCCCTGGATCGGCGGCAGCGGCGTCACCACCCTCTACAACGGCATGATCGCCCCGCTCGGCCCCTACGGCCTGGCCGGCGCGGCCTGGTACCAGGGCGAGGCCAACGTCGGCGATCCGCCCGGCTACGCCCGCCTCCTGAAGGCCCTGATCGACGACTGGCGCGGCCGGTTCGAGCGCCCGGACCTGCCCTTCCTGGTCGTCCAGCTGGCCGGCTTCGGCCCGCGCCAGAGCGACCCGGTCCGCTCGCTCTGGGCCGAGACCCGCGAGGCGCAGCGCCGCGTCGTGGCGGCCGATCCCCAGGCGGGTCTGGCCGTCGCCATCGACATCGGCGATCCCTACGACATCCACCCGACCAACAAGCAGGAGGTCGGCCGCCGCCTGGCCCTGGCCGCCGAGCGGGTCGCCTATGGCAAGGCCGCGCCCTCGTCGCCGGAACCTCTGCGGGCCTGGGTGGAGGCCGGCGCGGTGAGGGTGGACTACGCGGCCGCCGCCGGGCTGGCCGTCTATGGCTCGGACCGGGTGGTCGGGCTGCAGCTATGCGACGCCCAGGACGCCTGTCGCTGGACCGACGGCCGGCTTGAGGGGACGGCGCTGCGCCTGCCCTTCACCGGACCGTCCCCGAAGACCGTCCGCTACTGCTGGGGCGACAGCCCCGTCTGCAACCTGTTCGGCGCGGCCGGCCTGCCGGCGACACCGTTCGAGCTCGCGGTCAGTCTGGCGCATTAGTCGGGCGCCGGCCCTCAGGCGAGATGAGGGCCAAGCACCTTCAGGGCCGGCACGAAGGCGACGGGCCGGGTCTCCGGCAGGGTGACGGTGAGGGCCTCATCGGTCTGGATGAAGCTGACGGCCCCGGCCCCCAGCAGTCGCACCGCCTCCACCCGGCGGCCCTCCAGCGCCGTCAGCCCCAGCGACCGGATGCTCAGCCGGCCGTCCGCCGGCCAGTCCAGGGCGATGGCGTAGAGCGCCCCGCCTCGGGTGGTGAAGCGGATGTCCTGGGCTGTCCAGGGCCGGGCGCCGCCCTCGTTCTGCATGCCGGCCGCGACCTGCGTCGGGCCCTCGCCATAGCGGCGCCAGGGGCGGGAGGCGAAGATGGCCTCGCCATTGACGGCCACCCAGGCGGCCATGTCGCGAAGGATGGCCCGCTCGTCGGCGTCGATCGAGCCGTCGCCGCGCTGCGGAATGCTGAGCAGCAGGTTGCCGTTCTTGGCCACCACGTCGCACAATCGCTGGATCACCGCCGCCGCCGGGACGTAGGAATGGCCGGTGAACCGGCTGCGGTTGTAGTGCCAGTCGCCGATGCAGGTGTCGGTCTGCCAGGGCTCGGGCTTAAGGTCCTCGCTGAAGCCCCGCTCTACGGTCTCGACGATGCCGCGCCGCTGGTCCGGCCCCAGCTTCTTGCCGTTGACCACCGGCAGCTCGCCGCGCCAGGCCTGGCTGGCGTTGTAGTAGTAGGCGGTGGCCTCCAGCCCGTGGCGCTCCAGCGGCAGGCCGTAGTTGTCAAAATAGACCATGTCCGGCCGGTAGCGGTCGACCAGCGCCTTCTGCCGCCGCGCCCAGGAGGCCACGAAGGCCGGGTTTCGGGGCGGGACGGTCTCCAGCCACTGGCCGTCGCGGGCCTCATGCCAGGCGTTCATCGCGGCGATGGAGGTCAGGCTATCCGGCGGAACGAAACTAGGCCCGGTGTAGAGCTCCTGCGGATCCAGGCCTTCCCACCAGCGGCCCTTGCCGTCGGCTTTGGTGAGCCGATAAGCGTCGTAACGCTGGCCCGCCCTTGGCCCCTCGGCGTCGTAGCCGTAGGCCGTCTGCCACCAGTGCCAGGCGTGAGCCGCATGGTTGGAGACCCCGAAGCGCAGGCCTCGGGCCCGCACCGCCCTCTCCCAGGTTCCGACGATGTCGCGCTTCGGCCCGACCCTGAGGCTGTTCCAGGGATGCGGCGAGTCGAACATGTCGAGGTTGTCGTGATGGTTGGCCATCGACATCACGTAGCGGGCGCCCGCCGCCTGATAGAGGTCAAGCAGGTCCTCCGGGTCCCAGGCCGCGGCCTTCCAGAGGTTCATGATCTCCATGAAGCCGACCTGAGAGGGATGGCCGTAGGTCTTGAGGTGGTGCTCGTGGAAGGGGCTGCCCTGGACGTACATCAGCCGCCCGTACCAGTCGCCGAACTCGGGCACGCACTGCGGCCCCCAGTGCGACCAGATGCCGAGCTTGGCGTCGCGGAACCAGTCCGGCGTCCGGTAGCCGGCGATCAGCGAATCCCAGTTGGCCTCGAACGTCGCCGCGGGCCTGGCGGCCGTGGCGCAGCCCGTAACGGCGGGCAGGGCGGCGGCGGCCTGAAGCAGACGACGGCGGGAGAGGGTCACGCGGCAGGCTCGCCATAGACGACGCCGCGTCCGTCGGTGGCGACATAGACCCGGCCGAAGACGCGGGGATCGCCGGCGATGGCCCTGAACCTGCGGCCCCACTGGTGGGCGTCATCGTTGACCTGCCGCCAGCTTCGGCCGCGGTCGTCAGAGCGGAAGACGCCGCGCGTTTCGCCCCGCCGGCCGATGGCGAACAGGGCCGGATAACCCGCCCCGGACGGCGCCTTGCCGAAGTCCATCAACTCGATCTCCAGGCCGCCGTCGACCCGTTCGAAGGCCTGGCCGCCGTCGACGGTGTGATACAGCCCCTCGGCCGAGACGTACCACAGGTCCCCCTCGCGCCCCGGCGTCGCCTTCAGGGGAAAGGCCTTCTCCCGCCAGGTCGGCCGGTCGGCGGCAAGGCCCGGGGGAAGGCCCCGGCTGGGCACGGGGGAAAAGGTGCGGGCCCCGTCGATGCTGACCCGCCAGCTGCCCGTCTGGAAATCGAGGGCGTAGAACAGCAGCGGATCCCTGCGGTCGGCCACCGGCCTGGCCCCGGCCGGCAGGCCCTGGCTCGGCTTCCAGCCGCGTCCCCGGTCGTCGGAGTACATTACCTGCGGCGTGCAGAGCACGAAGGTGGCGCCGTCGGCCGACACCAGGATCGGGGCGTCGCGGTACAGGTCCATGCGCCGGTCGTCCGGCGACAGCGCCGGGCCGGCGGGCCTTGGCCGGCCGAGCGATGTCCAGTGGCGGCCGAAATCCTCCGACCAGGCCAGGGTGGCCCCGTCATGCCCTTCCGAGCCGACGCCCTCGTGCGGCGTGCCGCTGCGCACCACGATGTTCGGCTTCATCCCCGCGTAGTCGATCTGGTTGGTGTTGGCGAACACCGGGGTGGTGAACTGCAGCTTCGGCGAAACCGTCAGGTCCTCATGGGCGAAGCCGGAGATATCGCCAAAGCCGGTCAGCAGCGACGGGCCATCCGGCAGGCTGACCAGGGTGATCACCGCGGTCTGCTCGATGCCCTCCGTCCAGGGCGTCCAGTCGGTGGGCCGCCCATGGTCGGCGTCCGACAGGTTGCCGGTCGCATAGACCGTCGCGCCGGTCGCATAGACGGCGTGGTCGGCGTCGAACGGGTCGATGGCCAGGGCCGCCATCCACCAGCCGAAATCGGGCTTCGGATTTCCCCAGTAGAGGAAGGGCGTGGCGCTGACGTCGTGCCGCGCCGTCTCGCGCAGGCTGGTCCAGGTCTTGCCGTCGTCGGTGGTCCGCCAGAGGGTGTCGCCGGGCCGCCAGCAGTTGAGGGTCGAGACCAGCACCGTTCCCGGCCGCACAGGATCGACCGCCACCCCCATGAAGCCGCCGGAGGGCCGGGGCGGGGTGATGTCGCGAAAATCCTCCCCCGCCAGACGCCAGACCGCCCCGTCGGTGACGCCGTTGGGGCCGATGCCGAGGGTGTAGGTGACATAGAGGACCCCGCGTCCATCGACCGCCGCCTTGGCCGCCGAGAAGCGTGGGTCGGGCCCTCCGGCCACCGGCTTCCAGGTCCCGCCGCCATCGCCAGAGCGATAGAGGTGGTGGGGTCCGGCGTCGGCGACTCCGACGAAGATCGCCTCCTTGCCGAAGACGACGAAACTCAGGCCCCCGTTGGTCTGCCCCTCGGCCGGGGCGCCGCGTCCGGGCAGGGGAAAGCCGGCGACCTTCTTCCAGGTTTCGCCCCGGTCGGCGCTGCGCTGCAGGCCATCGTGCCGCGAGGCGAAATAGAGGACGCGAGTGTCAGCCGGGTCGATGGCCAGGCGCTCGCCCAGCCCCCGGCCGTCCTCGTTGCCGCCCATGGCGAAGGGGACGGGGATGGTCTTCCAGGTCGCGCCGCGATCGGTCGAGCGCAGGATAGCCGCCCCGCCGCGCCGGTGCATGCCGACGGCGGCATAGACCACCTCCGGATCGCGCGGATCGGGGGCGATGCTCTCGACCCCGTAGTAGCTGGAGACCGGCTCGCCGTCCTGCAGCGGCAGCCAGCGGCCGGCGCCGGCGTCCCAGCGGTAGGCGCCGCCCATGTCCGAGCGCAGATAGGCCAGGCCCTTCTCGGCCGGACTGAAGACGATACCGGGAATGAAGCCGCCGCCGCCGACCTTGACGTCCCGCCAGCGATAGGCGGCCGGCGCCTGGGCCGCGGCGCCTTGGGGGATCATGGCGGCGGCCAGCGGTAGGGCGGCAAGGCCCCGGCGGGTCAGGCTCGGATTCACCTTCAGTCTCCTCCCGACGCGAGGCGGTTGACCGCCCTTCTGCATCCCGCTCGCATAAAAATGTTAGCGCTACCAATTCAAGTTGACACGTTTGCCATGGGTGGATCAAGTACGCACAGGTAAAACGAGGGCGGGTCATTCGAACCGGCTCCGGGAGCGGACGTACAGGCTTTTTCGGACCCGCTTCCGGCGTGGCGCTTCCCTGGCGCCTGCCCCTAGCTGTGGTCGTCCCATGTCCCTGATCCGCCGCCTCGCCCTGTCCGCCGGCCTTGCCGCCTTGAGCACCCTGGGGACCGGCTGCGCCACGGGCGAGACCGCGGCGCCCGCTCCGATCGGCTACGTCACCCCCGCCGCCTCGGTCGTCATCGACGCCGCCCGCGCCCATCCGGCCCTCTGGCCGAAGGCCGCCAGCCCAGCGGCGATGAGCGACGCCGCCACCGAGGCCTTCGTCAGCCAGCTGATGTCGCGCATGACCCTGGAGGAGAAGGTCGGCCAGACCATCCAGGCCGACATTTCGGCCATCAAGCCGGAAGACCTGCTGATCTATCCGCTCGGCTCGATCCTGGCCGGGGGCAACTCCTCGCCGGGCGGCGACGAGCGCGCCTCGCCCCAAGCCTGGGTCGACCTGGCCCGGGCCTTCCGCGCCGCCAACGCGAGGCGAGGCGGCACGGTCGTGCCGCTGATCTACGGCATCGACGCCGTGCACGGGCACAACAACGTCGTCGGCGCGACCATCTTCCCGCACAACATCGGCCTGGGGGCCGCCCGCGACCCGGACCTGATCCGCCGAATCGGCGAGGCGACGGCGCTGGAGGTGGCGGTCACCGGCGCCGACTGGACCTTCGGTCCTACCCTCGCCGTACCGCGCGACGACCGCTGGGGCCGATCCTATGAAGGCTATGGCGAGAACCCCGAGATCGCCCGCAGCTACGCCGGCCCGATGACGCTCGGCCTGCAGGGCCGACTGTCGGCCTCCGAGCCGTTGACGCCCGGCCACATCGCCGGCTCGGCCAAGCACTTCCTGGCCGACGGCGGCACGCAGGGCGGCGCCGACCAGGGCGACTTCAAAGGTTCGGAACGCGAGCTGATCGACATCCACCTCTCCGGCTACCCGGAGGCGATCGACGGCGGGGTGCTGTCGATCATGGCCAGCTTCTCCAGCTGGAACGGGGTCAAGCATTCCGGCAACCAGACCATCCTCACCGACGTCCTGCGCGGCCCGCTGGGCTTCGACGGCTTCGTGGTCAGCGACTGGAACGCCCATGGCCAGCTGGCCGGCTGTTCCAACGAAAGCTGCGCCCTGGCCATCAACGCCGGCATCGACATGCTGATGGCCCCCGACAGCTGGAAACCGCTCTACGTCAATACCCTGGCCCAGGCCCGCTCGGGCGAGATCCCCGCCGCCCGGCTGGACGAGGCGGTGCGCCGCATCCTGCGGGCCAAGGTCAAGGCCGGCCTGTTCCGCGCCGAGCGCCCGGTCGAAGGGAAGTTCGACGAACTGGGCTCGCCGGCTCATCGGGCCCTGGCCCGCGAGGCGGTGCGCAAGTCGCTGGTAATGCTGAAGAACGAAGGCTCGGTGCTGCCGATCCGGGCCGGGGCCCGGGTGCTGGTGGCCGGTTCCGCCGACGACATCGGCCAGGCCTCCGGCGGCTGGACCCTGACCTGGCAGGGGACGGGCAACACCAGGGCTGACTTCCCGAACGGCCAGTCGATCTGGGAAGGCCTCAACGCGGCGGTGCGGGCCGGCGGCGGCCAGGCGACCCTCAGCCCCGATGGACGCTTCACAGCGCGGCCGGACGTCGCCATCGTCGTCTTCGGCGAGACCCCCTATGCCGAGTTCCAGGGCGACGTCGCGACCCTCGACTTCAAGCCCGAGGAGCCGCTGGCCATCCTGAAACGCCTGAAGGCGGCCGGCATTCCGACCGTCTCGGTCTTCCTCTCTGGTCGGCCGTTGTGGACCAATCCGGAGATCAACCAGTCCGATGCCTTCGTCGCCGCCTGGCTGCCCGGCAGCGAGGGCGGCGGGATCGCCGACGTCCTGGTCGGTGACGCCAACGGCAAGGCCCGGCGCGACTTTCAGGGAACCTTGAGCTTTTCCTGGCCGAAGGACGCGGCCGGCAGACCGCTGAACGTCGGCCAGCCGGGCTACGATCCGCAGTTCGCCTATGGCTACGGCCTGCGTTACGCCGCCCCGCGCAAGGTGGGGACGCTGCCGGAAGACAGCGGCGTCGCCGCGGCGGCCTCCAGTGTCGCCGACTATTTCGTCGACGGGCGCTTCGTGCCGCCCTGGTCGCTGATGCTGCGCGACGCCGGCGGCGAGTTCCGGCTGGGCCTGGAGACCGTCGGCCGTTCGCCGCGCGGGGCCGTGGCGGTGCAGGCCGTCGACGGGGCCGGCCAGGAATCGGCGCGTCTGCTGACCTTCGGCCCCGGCGAGGGCCATGCGGTGATCGCCGCCAGCCCGGTCGACCTGACCCGCCAGACCAACGGCGAGATGGCCATCAGCTTCCGTTACCGCCTGGACGCCCGGCCGCAGGGCGCGGTGCGGCTGACGCTCGGCGCGGGCTCGGTGGACCTGACCGGCCTTCTCAAGGACGCCTCGCTCGGCCAGTGGCGCACCCTGAAGGTCCGCCTCTCCTGCCTGCGCGACGCCGGCGCCGATGTGGCGGCCGTCGACCAGCCCTTCGGATTGAAGGCCACCGGGCCCGTGACCCTGGCTTTCGAAAGCGTGCGGCTGGCCTCCAACGAGGGCGACACGGTCTGTCCGGGGGGCTGACGGCGGCGCGGAATCCCTTTGCGCGGCGCCGGTGGGTCAACTCGCCCTTGTGATCCGGGGCGACGGGGCGGTATGGCCTAGCGCAATCTGGAGACCAGTCGATGACCGTTAGAACGCGCGTGGCGCCGTCGCCCACCGGCGACCCCCACGTCGGCACCGCCTATGTGGCGCTGATGAACTACCTGTTCGCCAAGCGTCATGGCGGCCAGTTCCTGCTGCGCATCGAGGACACCGACCGGGCGCGCAGCACCCCGGAGTCCGAGGCGATGATTCTCGGCTCCCTGCGCTGGCTGGGCCTCACCTGGGACGAGGGCCCCGACGTCGGCGGCCCGCACGGCCCCTACCGCCAGAGCGAGCGCAGCGACATCTACCGTGAGCATGCCGACCGGCTGCTGGCCGACGGGCACGCCTTCCGCTGCTTCTGCCAGCCGGCGCGGCTCGACGCCCTGCGCCAGAGCCAGCGGGCGGCAGGCCAGCCGACCCATTACGACGGCCTGTGCGCGGGTCTCGATCCCGCCGATGTCGCCAAACGCGTGGCGGCCGGCGAGCCGCATGTGGTGCGGATGAAGATCCCGGCCGAAGGCGTCTGCCGGTTCGAGGACATGGCCCGCGGGACCATCGAGATCGCCTGGAACACCGTCGACATGCAGATTCTGCTGAAGTCGGACGGCATGCCGACCTATCATCTGGCCAATGTGGTCGACGATCACCTGATGGAGATCACCCACGTCATGCGCGGCGAGGAATGGATCTCCTCGGCCCCCAAGCACCAGCTGCTCTACCAGTATTTCGGCTGGGAGATGCCCAAGCTGTTCCATCTGCCGCTGCTGCGCAATCCCGACCGCAGCAAGCTGTCCAAGCGCAAGAACCCGACCAGCATCCTCTACTACGAGCGGATGGGGTATCTGCCGCAGGCCCTGACCAACTACCTTGGCCTGTCGGCGGTCTCGCACGCCGAGGGCGAGGAGTTGCTGGAGACCGAGGCGCTGATCCGCGAGTTCGACGTCGCCAACATAACCCTTGGCGGTCCGATCTTCGACGTCACCAAGCTGGACTGGCTGAATGGCCGCTACCTGCGCGAGGTGCTGTCGCCGGAGGCCTTCAAGCAGGCGGTCGTCGACTGGGCCGTCAACCCGGTCTACCTCGACAAGGTGGCGGAGATGCTGAAGACGCGAATCTCGCGCCTGAGCGACATCGGCCTGAGCGCCGCCTTCCTGTTCGCCGGCCGCCTGGGCCTGACGCCCGAGCAGCTGACCGACGGCAAGGTCCCGCAGGACGCCCTGGTCATGGGTTTCCACCTGGCCACGGTCGGCTTCGACAGCCTGCCGGTCTGGACCTCGGCCGAGGTCGAGCGGGTGCTGCGCGAGGTCTCAGGGGTGATGGAGGTGAAGTTCAAGGACTTCGTCCGCCACATGTTCATCGTCATCACCGGCAAGCCGCAGTCGCTGCCGCTGTTCCAGTCGATGGAGCTGCTCGGCCGCGACATCTGCCGTGAACGGTTGCGGGAGGCGATCGCCACGCTCGGCGGGGCGTCGGAGAAGCAGCGCAAGGACTGGACCGCCCGCTGGGACGCGGCGGCGCGCGAGCGGGCGCTGGAGGTCCAGGATCAGGCGGGATGAGCCGTCGCCGGCCGGTCGGCGTCTTCGGGTTTCTGCGCCTGCCCTGAAGGGCGGGTCGGAAACTGCAGGATGTTGTCCTGCCGCACTGGCAGGCCGACGGAGAAGTAGCCGGTCGGAACGCCCAGGATCCTGGAGATGTCGGCAAGCACGGGGCCGCTGACGGGCAGGGCGCCGCGTTCGAACTGCTGAACCAGATCCAACGTCACGCCGAGGCGATCGCCGAGCTCGGCCTGCGATATTTCCAGGGCCCTCCGGCGGCCGCGGATGCGGTCGCCGAGGTGGCGATCGACGAAATGGGGCCCGCTGCCGCGGCCTTCTTCCGACCCGGAGGCTGGCGCGAGCGCGGGGTAACCCTTCGGTTGCGAGAAAGCGGGGGCCGGCGCCGCCGGGGCGATCCGCTTCGGCGTGATGCGGACCGAAAAACAGGAGCCACCGCCAGGCCGGCTTGTCACCGCGATGGCGCCGTCCATCAACTGCACCAGTTCACGGCAGATCGACAGGCCAAGGCCCGTGCCGCCAAACCGCCGGGTGGCGGTGGAATCGCCCTGGGTGAAGGGCTGGAACATTTCGGCGATCCGGCTTTCGGCCATGCCGATGCCGGTGTCCTCCACCTGCAGAACCAGCGCCTCGCCATCGATGGTCAAGCACACCGCGACGGCCCCCTCCAGTGTGAACTTCAGTCCGTTGGCGATCAGGTTCGACAACACCTGTCGCAGCCGCAGGGAATCGACCTGCCACAACCCGGCGGCGGCTTGGTCAATCCGGCAGGTCAGGGCGATGCGCCGCTGGGCGGCGCCGTCCTGGAAGGCGGCGCAGCAGTCTTCCACCATCTGACCGACGTCGGCGGGAGCCAGGACGAGGGGCAGCGTTCCAGCTTCCGCCCTGGAGATGTCGAGGACGGCGTCCAGAAGGCCGAGAAGGGTTTCGCCCGACTGCTGTATGACGGCCAGGCGTTCGCTCTGGACCGCGCTGAGTTCATCCCGTCGCATGACCTGGGCCATACCCAGAATGCCGTTCAGCGGGGTGCGGATTTCGTGGCTCATGTTGGCCAGAAACTGCGCCTTGCATCGATCAGCGGCCTCGGCGCGATCGCGCGCCTCGATCAGGGCGGCGTCGGTGTTTTCGTCGGCGACGTCGCCGGCCGTGTGGTCCCACAGGCAGCGTTCCTCGCGCAAAAGCCGGACGACGGCGGTCGCCACGGCCACGGCGAGGATGAGCACCACAAATGCGAGCTGTGGAACGCCAGGCTGGTTCAGAAAGCTGGTCACGGCGGACTCCGCGTCTTGACGGCCTTCTGGCCGATTGGGCGCGGATCCCGCGCTGGCTGGATCATGACCGCCGACGCCAAACTCAACCCTAATGGCCTTTTATGGATCAACACCTAGGGAAGATTGCGTAGAGCCCGCGGGGTCAGCCCCCGGAGTGGGGCGGGACTACGTAAAACTGCGTATCGTCTGTCACCTCAGACTGTGGCACGGAGGGGCGTACTCCTGTGAGGTGCTTAGGCGATGTTGCAACTTCGGGGTTCGCCGGAGCCGGTTCAGCTCGGCTTTCCCGCCCGAGACCTGCTCATCGGCATCGTTGCGGCGGTGACCTGCCTGTTGCCGACCGTTCTGTTTCCCCGGGTGGTTCACTCGACCTACATGCTGGGCGGGGCGGCGGTGCTGTTCACCGCAGCGACGGCGAGGCCGGTCGGAATCATTGCCGCCGCGGTGACGGTCATCGGGCTCGGCGTGCTGCTTGACCTGCGGGACGCGCTTGGTTCAGTCGAGCTCCTGACCCGGGCGGCCGTGTTCGCTGTCATGGGCGCGGCCATGTACGCCTGGGCGCGTTCCGTCCGCCAACTGCAACAGTCTTCGGCCGCGGTCATCGCCGAGCTGGCGAACAAGGAGGCGGTGCTCCGCTCCATCCTCGACACCGGGCCGGACGCCATGCTGGTGATCGACCGGTGGGGCGAGGTGCTGACTTTCGGCGCCTCGGCAGAACTGTTGTTCGGCTGGACGAGCGCGGATGTCGTCGGCCGGAATGTCAGCATGCTGATGCCCGGTCCCTACCGGGACGAGCATGACGGCTACATCGCCGGGTATCTGGAGAGCGGCGAGCGCAAGGTCATCGGCAAGAGCCGTGAAGTCACCGGCCTGCGAAAGGACGGCTCCCGATTCCCCATGGTCCTTCACGTCGGCGAGGTTCTGGTCGGTGAGGAGCGCCACTTCACCGGCTTCGTGCACGATCTCACGGCGTTGAACGACGCCCATCTGCGGACCGAGCAGCTGCGCAACCAGCTGACTCATGTCTGGCGGATGAATTCCCTGGGCGAGATCGCAGCTGTGCTGTCTCACGAGTTGAATCAGCCCCTTACGGCGATCTCGAACTACGTCCGCGGCGCCCGGACCATGGTCAACCGTCTTGAACTTCAGGACGAGGACCTTCTCGACGCCTTGGAAGAGGCCGGCGCCCAGGCGATCCGGGCGGGGGAAATCATCCGGCGCACCCGCAGCATGGTTTCGCCTCAAGAGCGAGAGCGGCAGAGGGTGAGCCTTTCCGCTCTGGTGCTGGAGATCGACCTTATGACGGGCCTGATCGCACGCGAGGCCGCGGTGACGCTGGAGTACAATCTGAGCCAGGGCGCCGATGATGTGTGTGTTGACCGCATCCAGATTCAGCAGGTCGTCGGCAACCTGGTCCGCAACGGTGTCGACGCGATGACCGGCCAGGACCGGCGAATTCTGGAGATCAGCACCAGCCGTCTGGAGGACGCCTGGGTCGTAAAGGTCAGCGACAGCGGGCCCGGCGTTCCGGCGGAAATGGTCGCGCAGCTGTTCGAGCCGCTGACCAGCACAAAGGAGCAGGGCATGGGTCTTGGCCTCTCCATTTCCCGCACGATCATCGATCACCACGGCGGCGCGATCTGGGTCGAAAGGTCACGCTTGGGTGGAGCCGCTTTTTGCTTTAGCCTGCCGGATCATAAGGTGGCGTAGAAAGCCACTGGGGCGGCCCAGCATTTGGATCATACGGTCTTCGTGGTTGATGATGACGAGGCGGCGAGAAAGTCACTGACTTTCCTGTTGCGGACCGAAGGCGTGCGTTCGCGCGCCTTTGAATCTGGTCCCGCCTTTATTGAGCAGCTCGTGCCTGGACAGCGCGGCTGCGTGGTCACCGATGTGCGGATGCCGGAGATGGACGGCATCACCCTGGTGCGCAAGCTGAAGGAGCGCGATTGCCGCATGCCGGTGATCGTCATCACCGGGCATGCGGATGTGCCCCTGGCGGTTCAGGCCATGAAGGCGGGCGTGGCCGACTTCATCGAAAAGCCGTTCGAAAGCGACACCATCCTGCATGCCGTGCGCCGTTGTCTCGAGGTTTCGCGCAGCTTGAGCGTCCAGGAATCCCACCGCCAGATCATCGAAAGCCGGATGGCCAGCCTGACCGAGCGAGAGCGCCAGGTGTTCGAGGCGGTCGCAGAGGGGCGTTCCAACAAGGAAATCGCCCTGTCGCTCAGCATCAGCCCCCGGACGGTCGAGATCTACCGGGCCAATGTCATGGCCAAGATGCAGGCCGAGTCCCTGTCGGAACTCGTCAAGATGAGTTTGACGGCGAGGGCGGCGTAGCGGTCCTGCGGCCGTCTGATCGCTTCCTACAGGCCGGCGGCCATCGCGGTGCGCATCAGGTCGGACATGTTTTTCGATCCGGTCTTGGCCATCATGTTGGCGCGATAGATCTCGACCGTTCGGATGCTGATCCCCAGTTCGAACGCAATCACCTTGTTCGGCTTGCCGGCGACGACCCCGACAAGGACGTCGCGCTCCCGCGGCGAGAGGGCGGCCACACGGTCCATCGCCTCGCGACTGATTCGTCCTTCATCGGACGTCGGTCGGTCCAGGGCGGTCCGCACCGCCGTCAAAAGGGTCTGATCGGAAAAGGGCTTCTCGACAAAGTCGACGGCGCCGGCCTTCATCGCCTCGACCGCCAGCGGAATGTCGCCGTGACCGGTCATGATGACGATCGGCATAGCGAAGCCGCGCGCCGTCAGCAGCCGCGCCAGATCGACTCCGGACGTTCCGGGCATGCGGACATCGGCGACGACGCAACCGCCAGGGCCGTCGGGCAACCGCGACAGGAAGTCGTCGGCGGTTTCGTACTGGACGGACCGGTACCCGTTCATGTCCAGCATGAAGGCCAGGGAATCCCGCATGGCGTCGTCATCGTCGATGACATGAACATCGCCCTTTTCAGTCATTGGCATCCCCAGGGTCGGCAAGCGGCAGGGTGAAGGAGAATACGGCGCCGCCCCGCGGGTTGTCGTCCACCCAGATGCGACCGCCCTGCGCCTCGACAATGGTCCGGCAGATCGACAGGCCGACGCCCATGCCGTTCGCCTTCGTGGTCACGAACGGCTGAAAGAGCCGGTCGCGGATGGCGGGGCTTACGCCGGGGCCGGTGTCGGCGACGGAGACCTTCACCATCCGGTCGTCGCCGGGCTGAACCGAGATGACCAGGTCTCGGTGTTCGCCGCCCTCCATGGCGTCGAGCGCGTTGCGGATCAGGTTGAGGGCGACCTGCTGGACCTGGACCCGGTCGACGATGACGTGGCCGAGGTCGCGATCGAACCGGAGGCTGACGCGGAAGCCCTTCTGGCGCGCGCCGACGAGGGCGAGGGCGCTGGCCTCTTCCATCAGCTTGGCGGGATCCTCGAGGCTGCGCTCCGTCTCGCCCTTGCCGACGAACTCCCGCAGCCGCTTGATGATGTCGCCGGCCCGCAGCGCCTGCTGCGAGGCCCGGTCGAGGACATCCTTGAGGCGATCGGTGTCCATGGTCTCCGATTCGAGCATGGCCACCGAACCGCGGAGGTAGTTGGTGATTGCGCCGAGCGGCTGGTTGAGTTCGTGCGCCAGCGATGAGGCCATCTCGCCCATTGCCGTGAGGCGGGACACATGGACCAGCTCCGACTGCAGTTCCTGCAGCCGCCGCTCCTGGTCCCGATTCTGCGTCAGGTCGCGCACAAAGCCGGTGAAGAAGCGCTCGCGTCCGACCACGGCCTCGCCGACGGCCAGTTCCATGGGAAAGGTGGATCCGTCCTTGCGCTCACCGACGACGATACGGCCGAGCCCGATAATTCTCCGCTCGCCGGTGGTCAGGTATCGCAGCAGGTAGCCGTCATGCTCGGTGCGATAGGGCTCGGGCATGAGGATCTCGACGTTGCGCCCGACCGCCTCCTCCGGCGTCCAGCCGAACAGGCCGACCGCCGCCGCGCTGAACGATTGAATCACCCCCCGCTCGTCTATGACGATCATGGCCTCCGGCACGGTGGCGAGGATGGATTCCAGGTGCGCCTGTTGCGCCAGGGACGCGCGGGTGCGCTGCCGCAGGCTCTCGCCGCCGGCCGCGATCAGGGGGCCCAGCACCAGGAAGGTGGCCGCATCGATCAGGTTGGAGGGACTGGTTACCAGGCCTTGCCGGATGAACAGGACGCTGATCCCCAGGCCAAAACCGGTGGCCAGCAGCCCGGGCCACAGCCCGCCGAATCCCGAGGCCGCCAGGATCGCGGGCACGAACAGGACAAACAGCGCGCGGTCGTCGAGGTAGGGGGGCAGCAGGGCGCGGACGCCCAGAGTCAGGATGGCGCCGATTATCGCGGCCCCGTAGCCGAACCGGATGTCGGCGTTGGCGGCGTTCCAGTCGGGCCAGGCTCTCGCTGAGATCAAGACTCCAGGTCCCCGTACTTGGATGCGCCATGGCACCCTAGCATGGGAACCGTCGGCATCGGCCTCGCGCGCGAAATTTCCGTCCGCGTGTCCCATAGCCATTCTTCACTTCCCTCTCGCGGGTGACACGCCGACGGCGGGGCGGATTTGACCGGGATCAAGGCGGCGGAGGCCGCGCGGCGCTTTCGTTGGACCTCTGGAAGGAGACCGGCGTGAAGGGCTTCATCGACAACATCGAGGATCTGGCCGACGCCAACGAAGCCTTTCGACGCGTGGTCTATACGGGCCGCCACCTGCAGCTGGTGCTGATGCGCCTGCTTGCCGGCGAAGAGACCGGAACCGGCGCCGAGGCGAGGCATGATCGCTTCTTCCATGTCGTCAACGGGGTCGCCACCGTCACCATCGACGGTGTCGGCGCCCGCGTCGAAGGCGCCGCCATCGTGCTCGTCCCGGCCGGCGCGACCCACAGGATCGTCAACACCGGCGTCGAGCCTCTGGCCTTCTATACGCTGCTCGGGCCGCCGGCGCATCGGGACGGACTTGTGCATGACGCCCCCCTCGATGCGATCCAGAGCCCCGCGCCGTTCGATGGGCTGACAAGCGAATAGAATCTGACCGGGTCCGGACGCCGTTGGTCAGGTCGCCTGGCGCCGGCTGAGCAAAAGCACGCCGCTGATCATCGCGCCCAGGGTGGCGAACACCGCCGGATAGCAGAGCGGGCAGTGGCTCAGTTGCAGCGGCGTTGAGGTGCAAAGCCCAGAGTCGCCGGTGGCGATCAGATAGACCCAGAACCAGAGGACGCCGGCCACGATGGCGGTCAGTCCCGTCGTCAGTTCCAGCAGCTCGCCGGCCGGATCTGCGGCGCGGGCGGTCGGGGCGTGAGGCATGGCGAAGTCCTTTTCAAACCCACCGTGATCCGGTTCCGGACCGCCGCCCTTGATCCAGATCAAGGTGGCCCGCCGGCCGCACCCCCATGAAGCCCTCAGCTTTCGGGGAATATTCCATGTCCACTGCCATTCCGGATCGTTACCGGCCCACGCCGGGGGCGGCGCTCCTTCTGACTCTGACCGTCATCGGCGGCCTGGTAATGACCGTCGCCGCCGGCCTGACCGATGATCCGCTGTTCAGGCTGCACAGCCTGATCTTCGTCGCCGCCGCGGTTCTCGGCGGCTTCGCCCTCACCGCTGGCCTCGGCAGCGAGCTGCTGCGCGATGAGCCGGACCGTTACATGGACGGGGTCATCCGGGCCGGCGTCATCGCCACCATGTTCTGGGGCGCGGTCGGCATGCTGGTCGGCGTGGTCATCGCCGCCCAGATCAGCTTCCCGACGATCTTCTACTTTCCCGAGGCTGGCTGGCTGAACTTCGGCCGCCTGCGGCCGCTGCACACCTCGGGCGTCATCTTCGCCTTCGGGGGAAACGCCCTGATCGCGACGAGCTTCTGGGTGGTGCAGCGCACCTGCCGCGCCCGGCTGGCCGGCGGCATCGCCCCCTGGTTCGTCTTCTGGGGCTACCAGCTGTTCATCGTCCTGGCGGCGACCGGCTACCTGGCCGGCATCACCCAGTCGCGGGAGTACGCCGAGCCCGAATGGTACGTCGACATCTGGCTGACCATCGTCTGGGTCGCCTACCTGCTGGTCTTCCTGGGGACGATCTGGAAGCGCAAGGAGCCTCACATCTACGTGGCCAACTGGTTCTACTTGGCCTTCATCGTCACCGTCGCCCTGCTGCATGTGATCAACAACCTGGCCCTGCCGGTCGGACTGCTGAACAGCCGCAGCTACTCCCTGTTCGCCGGGGTGCAGGACGCCTTGACCCAGTGGTGGTACGGCCACAACGCCGTCGGCTTCTTCCTCACCGCCGGCTTCCTGGGGATGATGTACTACTTCGTGCCCAAGCGGGTGGACCGGCCGGTCTACAGCTACCGCCTGTCGATCGTGCACTTCTGGTCGCTGATCTTCATCTACATCTGGGCCGGCCCGCACCACCTGCACTACACCGCCTTGCCGCAGTGGGCGCAGACGCTGGGCATGACTTTCTCGATCATGCTGTGGATGCCCAGCTGGGGCGGCATGATCAACGGGCTGATGACCCTGTCGGGGGCCTGGGACAAGCTGCGCACCGACCCGGTGGTCCGCATGATGGTCGTCGCCATCGCCTTCTACGGCATGGCCACCTTCGAGGGGCCGATCATGTCGATCCGGGCGGTCAACGCCCTGTCGCACTACACCGACTGGACCATCGGCCACGTGCACAGCGGCGCGCTCGGCTGGGTCGGCTTCATCAGCTTTGGCGCCATCTACTGCCTGGTCCCCTGGCTGTGGAAGAAGGATCGGATCTGGTCCAACGCCCTCATCGAGTGGCACTTCTGGATCGCGACCACCGGCATTCTTCTCTACATCTGCGCCATGTGGGTGTCGGGCATCATGGAAGGCCTGATGTGGCGCGCCTACACGCCTGAGGGCTACCTCGCCTACAGCTTCATCGAGACGGTCTCGGCCAAGCATATCGAGAACATCATCCGCACCGTCGGCGGCCTGATGTTCCTGAGCGGCACGCTGATCATGATCTACAACCTGTGGCGCACGGTTCGCATGCCGTCCGTCCAGGGCGCGGAGGCGACTCCGGCCGCTCTCCCCGCCCCCGTGGCCGCTTGAGGGGAGGGGCCGACATGAAACTCTGGAAACAACACGGCAGGTTCGAGCGGCATTCGCTGCTGCTGGTCATCGGCATCCTGGTGGTCGTCTCGATCGGCGGCCTGGTCGAGATCGCCCCTCTGTTCTGGCTGCAGAGCACGGTGGAGAAGGTGGAGGGTGTCCGCCCCTATACGCCGCTCGAGTTGGCCGGCCGCGACATCTACATCCGCGAGGGCTGCTACGTCTGCCACTCGCAGATGATCCGCCCCCTGCGCGACGAGGTCGAGCGCTACGGCCACTACAGCCTGGCGGCCGAGAGCATGTACGACCACCCCTTCCAGTGGGGCTCCAAGCGGACCGGGCCGGATCTCGCCCGGGTCGGCGGCAAGTACAGCGACGGCTGGCACGTCGACCACCTGACCGACCCTCGCTCGGTTGTGCCGGAATCGGTGATGCCGCCTTACGCCTTCCTGGCCGAGAAGGACCTGCGCACCGTCGACCTGAAGGCCAAGCTCAAGGCCATGAAGGCGCTCGGCGTGCCCTATTCCGACGCCGACCTCGACGCCGCCCTGACCGACGCCGAGGCCCAGGCCGACCCCTTCTCCACCGACGCCGTCGCCCTTCGCAAGCGCTACGGGGCCAAGGTGGTCAACCGCGACTTCGACGGCCGGCCCGACCGGCTGACCGAGATGGACGCCCTGGTGGCCTACCTCCAGATGCTCGGCGCCGGGGTCGATTTCAGCACCTACAAGGCCGGCGATCCGGCCAACAAGCGATAGGGCCCGACATGACCTACGAAACCGTCTCCCGCTTCGCCCAGCAGTTCGGGCTGGTCTACTTCGGCCTAATCTTCCTGGTCGGGGCCGGCTGGGCGCTGCTACCCCGGCATGCCGAAACCTACCGCGCCGCCGCGCGCCTGCCCCTCCAGGAGAATGACCTATGAGCGGTCCCCACAAGGACGAGATCTCCGGGATCGACACTACGGGTCACGAGTGGGACGGCATCCGCGAACTCGACAACCCGCTGCCGCGCTGGTGGCTCTGGGTGTTCTACGCCTGCATCCTGTTCGCCGTCGGCTACTGGGTGCTGATGCCGGCCTGGCCGGGTATAGGGGGCTACACCGCCGGCCTCCTCGGCCGGTCGGACCGCGCCGATGTCACCCGGGCCATGCAGGCCCTCGACGCCCAGCGCGGCGAAGGCGCCAAGGTGCTGCGCAGCGCCAGCCTGCAGCAGATCGAGTCCGACCCCAAGCTTCAGGCCTACGCCCTGCAGGTGGGAAGCTCGGTGTTCGGCGACAATTGCGCCACCTGTCACGGGGCTGGCGGGGCGGGCGGCAAGGGTTATCCCAACCTGCGCGACGACGTCTGGCTGTGGGGCGGTACGCTCGACGACATCCAGCACACCCTCGTCGTCGGGGTCCGGTCTGGGCATCCCGACGCCCGGATGTCGCAAATGCCGGCCTTCGGGCGTGACGGCCTGCTGGATGCGGCGCAGATCAGCGACCTGACCGAGTACGTCGTCAAGCTGTCCGGCCGTCCGGCCGACGGCCCGGCGGTAGCCCGCGCGACACCCTTGTTCGTCGCCAACTGCGTGTCCTGCCATGGCGCCGCCGGCAAGGGCGACCAGAAGGTCGGCGCGCCCGACCTGACGGACGCCGACTGGCTCTACGGCTCCGACCACGCCGCCATCTCCGGCCAGATCACCAACGGCCGCGGCGGCGTGATGCCGACCTGGGCCGCCCGGCTGAGCCCGGAAACCATCAAGGCCCTGGCCGTCTACATCCACGCCAACGCGGGGGACGAGGACAAGTGACCGTCGTCATCGACCGGACCCGTTCGCCCCACGACGCTGGCGGTTCCGCCCGCGCCGCGGGTCCGGTCTCAGCCGCCGCCCGCGCCCGCCAGCAGGCCAGCAAGGGCGGCGGCGAGCTCTACAAGCCCCGCGCCCAGATCTACCCCAAGCGGGTCAACGGCCGCTGGCGGATGGTCAAGTGGGCGCTGATGGGCGTGATGCTGGCCATCTACTACATCACCCCCTGGATCCGCTGGCATCGTCCCGGCGCGCTGCCGGACCAGGCGGTGCTGGTCGATTTCGACGGCGGCCGCTTCTACTTCTTCTGGATCCAGTTGTGGCCGCAGGAGGTCTATTTCATCACCGGCCTGCTGGTGATGGCCGCCCTGGCCCTCTTCCTGACCACCTCGATCTTCGGCCGGCTGTGGTGTGGCTACGCCTGTCCGCAGACCGTCTGGACCGACCTGTTCATGATGGTCGAGCGCCGCTTCGAGGGGGATCGCAACGCCCGCATGAAGCTCGACGCGGCGCCCTGGTCGCTGGAAAAGGCCTGGCGCAAGCTTGGCAAGCACGCGGTCTGGCTCGGCATCGCCTTCGGCACCGGCGGCGCCTGGATCTTCTATTTCCACGACGCGCCGACCCTGATCCGCACCTTCTGGATCGGCCAGGGGGCGATGACGGCCTATGTGTCCTGCGCCCTGTTGACGGCCGCCACCTATGTCATGGCCGGCGCCATGCGCGAGCAGGTCTGCACCTACATGTGCCCCTGGCCCCGCATCCAGGGCGCCATGCTCGACAAGCATTCCCTGCAGGTCACCTATCGCTATGACCGGGCCGAACCGCGCGGCCCCCATAAGAAGGGCCAGACCTGGGAAGGCCGCGGCGACTGCATCGACTGCAACCAGTGTGTCGTCGTCTGCCCGATGGGCATCGACATCCGTGACGGGGCGCAGCTGGAGTGCATCAACTGCGGCCTCTGCGTCGACGCCTGCGACGAGATGATGCTCAAGGTCGGGCGGCCGACCGGCCTGATCGCCTATGACACCGACGCCGCGGTCCTCGACCGCGCCGAGGGCCGCAAGCCGATCTACCGGTTCATCCGTTCCCGGACGATCTTCTATACGGTCGCCCTGGCCGTGATCTCCGGCCTGATGATCTGGGGCCTGTCCAATCGCAGTCCGGTCGAGGCCCACGCCCTGCGTGACCGCAACCCCACCTTCGTGCGCCTGCGCGACGGCTCCATACGCGACGGCTACACTCTCAAGGTCGCCAATCGGGCCTTCGAGGATCGCGACTACCGGGTCACCGTGACCGGCATTCCGGGCGCCCGTGTCTGGACGCCCGGTTCCCGCGGCGGCGGGCCTGTCCGCATCCACGTTCCGGCCAACGAGGTCACCGCCCTGCGGGTCTTCGTGACCGCGCCGCCCGCCGGCCTCAACGCCGCCAGCCAGCCTCTGACCTTCCGCCTGACCGCGCCGCAGGCGTCGGTCGAGGTGAAATCCGTCTTTCTTTCAGGAGCGGCCAATGTCTCCGACTGACACCGTCCCACCCGCGGGATTCCGGATCACCGGCTGGCACGTCCTTATCGGCGTGACGCTGTTCTTCGCCATCGTCATCGCCGTCGACGTGCTGTTCATGGTCAAGGCCTACCAGACCTTCTCCGGCCAGATCGTCAAGAATCCCTACGAGGCGGGCCTGGCCTGGAACCAGCACCTGCTGGACGAAAAGCATCAGGTCGCGCTCGGCTGGAGCGTCGATGCCGGCCTTCAGGGCGATGGCGGGCTGGTCGTCACCGTTAACGACCGGACCGGCGCGCCCGTCGAGGGGCTGAAGGCCAACGCCACGCTGGAGCGTCCGGCCACCGAACAGGGCCGGGTGATGGTCCGGCTCGATGAACGCGCGCCGGGTGTCTATGAGGGCCGCCCGGTGCTGGCGCCGGGAGCCTGGGACCTCAGCGCGGTGCTCGAGGGGCCGGCCGGGCCGTTCCAGGCCGAACGCCGCATCATCGCGCCATGACCGAGGTTTCCGCAGGCGACCTGACCGCCTTCATCGCCCGCGACGCCAAGGGCGCGGGCCGGCTGGAGCTGCTGGTTCGCGGCGCCAGCTGCGCCGGCTGCATGGGCAAGATCGAGCGCGGCGTCGCCGCCCTGCCGGGGGTCGCGGCCAGCCGCTTCAACCTGACCACCGGCAAGCTGAGCGTCACCCTGGCGCCGGGGAGGGGCGATCCCGCCGCCATCCAGCGCGCGGTCGAGGCCATGGGCTATGGCGCCAGCCTGTTCGATCCGGCCCGGGCCCTGGACGCCGAGGACAGGACCGGCCGCGAGCTGGCCCTCGCGCTGGGCGTCTCCGCCTTCGGGGCCGGCAATGTGATGATGTTCACCGTGCCTGTCTGGGCGGGGCTGTTCGGCCAGGAGCTGTCGCCGGCCACCCGTCAGGTCATGTACTGGCTGGCCGCCATCATCGCCACGCCCTGCGCCCTGTTCGCCGGCCTGACCTTCTTTCGCTCGGCCTGGGCCTCCCTGCGGCGAGGGAAGGCCAACATGGATGTGCCGATCTCGATCGGCGTGCTGCTGACCCTAGCGGTCAGCTTTTCCGAGACCCTGCAGCACGGCGCCCACGCCTACTTCGACGCCGCCGTCACCCTGCTCTTCCTGCTGCTTATCGGCCGCTACCTCGACCATCGGCTCAAGGCCGCCGCCCGTGGCGCGGCCCGCGACCTGCTGGCCCTGCAGGCGCCGGTCGCCGTCCGCATCGACGCCCGGGGGCACGAGCAGGGGGTGCCGGTCGGCGAGGTCGAGGTCGGCGACCGCCTGGCCGTCGCCCCCGGCCAGCGCATCCCCGTCGACGCCGTGATCGAGAGCGGTGTCTCCGACCTCGACAATGCCCTGATCTCCGGCGAGACCTTGCCGCTCGAGGCCCGTCCCGGCCTTGCCGTCCAGGCCGGCGCGCTGAACCTCTCCGGCCGCCTGGTCCTGCGGGCCGTCGCCCGCAGCGAGGACTCCGCCGTCGCCGCCATCGCCCGGTTGATGGAGGCTGGGGCCCAGGCGCGGGGGGCCTATGTCCGGCTGGCCGACAAGGCGGCCGAAATCTATGTGCCGGTCGTCCACACCCTGGCGGCCGCCACCTTCCTGGGCGGCTGGGCGCTGGGCCTGGGCCCGCGCGAGGCCCTGCTGCGCGCCGCCGCCGTGCTGATCGTCACCTGCCCCTGTGCGCTGGGGCTGGCCGTGCCCGCCGTCCAGGTGGCGGCCAGCGGCCGGCTGTTCCGCCGCGGCGTGCTGGTCAAGTCCGGGGCCGCGCTCGAACGCCTGGCCGAGCTCGATCATGTGGTCCTCGACAAGACCGGGGTGCTGACGGAGGGCCGGCCCCGCCTGCTCAGCGAGGCCCCTGCCGTCATCTCCGCCGCCGCGCCGCTGGCCCGTGCGTCACGCCACCCCTTCGCCCGCGCCGTCGCCGACCGGGCGGGGCCAGGGCCCGTCGCGGAAGACGTCATCGAGTTCGCCGGCCAGGGCGTCGAGGGCCTGATCGACGGCCGCCGGGCCCGGCTGGGTCGGGCCGCCTTTCTCGGTATCCAGCCGGGACAGGGCGGTGAGAGCGAACTCTGGTTCGGCTTCGACGGCGATACCCGGTTTCGTCTGACCTTCCTCGACCCCATCCGCGCCGAGGCCGCCCGGGCGATCAGCGAGCTGCGCGCCCTCGGCCTGACCGTCGAGATCCTGTCCGGCGATCTAGCTGGACCGGTCGGCCGGGTCGCCAGGGCCGTCGGCGTCACCCAGTGGCGGGCGGGGCTGACCCCGTTCGACAAGTCCTCGGCCGTCAGCCTGCTGCAGGCCACCGGCCGCAAGGTGCTGATGGTTGGCGACGGGCTCAACGACGCCGCCGCCCTGGCCCTGGCCCATGCCTCCATGGCCCCCGGCAGCGCCCTCGACGCCAGCCAGAACGCCGCCGACCTGATCGTCCTCGACGGCGGCCTGACCGCCGCCCCGCTGGCCATCCGTATCGCCCGCTCCGCTCGCCGGCGGGCGCTGGAGAACTTCACCTTCTCGGCGCTGTACAACGCCGTGGCCGCGCCGGCCGCCGTGCTTGGCTTGATCAATCCCTTCATCGCCGCCATCGCCATGTCGGGCTCCTCGCTGGTGGTCATGCTGAACGCCCTGCGGATGACCTGGGTCGGCGCGGGGGACCGGCGATGACCATCCTGCTGCTGCTGGCGCCGATCTCGGTGGGCCTCGCCGCCCTGGGCCTGGGGGCCTTCTGGTGGACCCTGCGGGCCGGCCAGTACGAAGACCCCAAGGGCGACGCCGCCCGCATCCTCGACGATCGCTTCGATGCGGCCCCCTGACGTCGCTTGACCTGGATCAAGGGGACCTCCGCCCTCGCATGCGATCCCTGACGGCATCGTCAGTGCTGCTGGAGCCCCCATGGCCGTCCCCGTCCTTCGCCCCGTCGCCTCCGACCGCCAGCGCCTGGCCGAGCAGTTCGAAGGCCGGGTCCCGCGCTACACCAGCTATCCGACGGCGGTGCAGTTCTCCCCGGCGGTCGATGCCGGCGTCTATCGCGGCTGGCTGGCCCAACTGCCCGCTTCCGAAGCGGTTTCCCTCTATGTGCATCTGCCGTTCTGCGCCCGGCTGTGCTGGTACTGCGGCTGCAACACCCGGGCGGTGAACCGGCAGGAGCCGGTCAGCCGCTACGTCGACGACCTGAACACCGAGCTGGGCCTGCTCGAGGCGGCCCTGCCCGGGAAACTGCGGGCCCGCGCCCTGCACCTGGGCGGGGGCACGCCCAACATGCTGTCGACTGACGACCTTGGCCGCCTGTTCGGCGGCCTGCGGCAGGTCTTCCAGCTGTCGCCCGGCCTGGAGGTGGCGGCCGAGCTGGACCCGGCGGTTCTGACCCGCGAATGGGTCATGGCCGCCGCCCGGCATGGGCTCAGCCGCGCCAGCCTGGGGGTGCAGGACCTGTCCCCGACCGTGCAGGCGGCGGTCAACCGCATCGAGCCGTTCGAGGTTGTGCAGAGGGCTGTCGGCTGGCTGCGCGAGGCGGGCGTCCTGTCGGTCAATCTCGACCTGATGTACGGCCTGCCGCGGCAGACCCGGGCCGATGTGCTGGAAACGTTGCGCCAGGTCCTGACCCTGCGACCCGAGCGCCTGGCCTTGTTTGGCTACGCCCACGTCCCCTGGATGAAGTCCCACCAACAGCTGATCCGGGAGGTCGATCTGCCGGGGCCGGCCGAGCGGCTCGACCAGAGCGAAGCCGCCGCCGAGTATCTGATCGCCCAGGGCTACGTCCGCATCGGCCTGGACCATTACGCCCTGCCCGGCGACGAGATGGCCATCGCCCTCGCCGCCGGCCGGCTGCATCGCAATTTCCAGGGCTACACCACCGACGCCGCCGGGACCCTGATCGGCATGGGCGCCTCGGCCATCGGCCGGACGCCTCAGGGCTTCGTCCAGAACGAGACCGCCGAACTGACCTGGCGCAAGGCGCTGGAGGCGGGCGACCTGCCGATCGCCAGGGGCGTCGCCCTGACCGACGAGGACCGCTTCCGCGGCGAGATCATCGAACGGCTGATGTGCGATCTGACCGTCGACCTGGCTGCCCTCTGCGCTGGACACGGACGCGAGCGCCGGGATATCGCCGACAGCCTGGCGAGCCTGGCGCCGTTTGAGGCCCAGGGCCTGGTCGGTCTCGACGGTGATCGGCTGACCGTGACACCGGCAGGCCGACCCGTGCTGCGGTCGGTGTGCGCCGCCTTCGACCAGTACCTTGACCAGACCGCCATCCGGCATGCGCGGGCGATCTGATCGACGCGAATTGACCCGGATCAAACACCCGTTTGAATGCCTGTGCGATCCTCCTGGCGACCTCAACGAAGGTCGTTGCAAGGGGATAACCGAGATGAAAACCGCCACCCTGATCGCGGCCGGACTGCTGGCCGCCACTGTCGCCGGACCGGCGCTGGCGCAGGATTACACGCCCAAGGCCAAGGGGACCTGGCTGGTCACCGCGCGGGTGAGCGATGTCGCGCCGTCGGAGTCCGGCTCGATCCGCACTTCTGCCGGCGTCGACACCGGCCTGGACGTCGAGGTCAGCGACTACGTCGTCCCGACCCTGGGCTTCACCTATTTCTTCACCGACAACATCGCCGTCGAGGGCATCCTCGGGACCAGCAAGCATGAAGTCAGCGCCAAAGGGGCCGGCGGTACGATCCGCGTGCTCGACACCTGGGTGGTGCCGCCGGTCGTCACCGTGCAGTACCACTTCAACCCCAAGGGCCGCATCAGCCCCTACGTCGGCGCCGGGGTCAACGCCATGATCTTCTACGGCGGCAAGGACCGGAACGGCTTCGACGTCGATCTCGACAACGGCTTCGGCTACGCGCTGCAGGCCGGAGTGGACATCGCGGTCAAAGGCGACTGGTCGGTCAACCTGGACGCCAAGAAGGTGTTCTTCGAGACCGACGCCGACATCAACAACGGGGCGCTGAAATCAAGCGTCGCCCTGGACCCCTGGGTGATCTCCGCGGGCGTGACCCGGCGCTTCTAACGCCGAATGATTGTCGTCCAGCCGGCGCCGGCGGGCCAGGCTCGATCGTGGGCCCGCCTGGCGCGGTCGGTTTCTGCAGGTCGTCGCGTTCGTTGACCGGGGCGGATCGAAACAGGACCGCATCCGGTCAGCGATCGCCCAAGCGGCGGGACGTCGCCTGCTTCAGGCCGGCCACCATTCGCTGCCGCTGGACGTTCGTCAGCGTGTCGCCGCCGGTGCGCAGCAACTTGAGGACCTGGATGTGGACATCCACGCACTCCTGGTCCCAGACGCCGGACTCCTCGCTCCGATCGGCCAGATCGCAGAGGGCATTGGCGGCCTTGTCGATTTCGCTGCCGGGCATGCAGATGGCGGCGTCGATGATGCGCGAAGCGACCCTGTAGAGATTGCCAAAATCTCTGGCCGCCGGCGCCGACGACCCGACGCAATAGGTGGCCTCCAGTTCGGCCAGGGTGGCGTCGATCACCTCCTGACAGCGGTCGTGAAGGGATTCTAGCGAGGCCTCTGCCCTGGCGATGGCGACGCGGACCGCCATGCCGCCCGGCTGGAAGATTTCCTTGGCAAGCCGGCTCTTCTTCCAGGTTTTAACGACGGTCATAGCGCCACCTTGGCGGGCTTCATGAAGCTGTCAATCTCGTCCTGGCTGAGGTTTGCTTCCACCGGCCCGCCCAGGGCGCCGTTGGCATCCTCCGCGCGGCGGCCGTCGGTACCGAAGGGCGGCCCAAGCCGTTTGAACCGCCGGTCGGGGCCGCAGTAGGCCTCGCAATCGACGAAGCCACGCGAACTGCGCGCCACCCAGAAGATGCGTTCCAGCAGCACCTTCGGGGTCAGGGGCTTGGCGACCGTGAAATGGGCCCCGCAATCGCGGCCGAGCAGCACTTTCGACTGGCGGGTATGGCCGGTCACCAGCACGATCGGCACCTGTCGATTGGCTTCGGAGCCCTCACGCCTGATCCAGCGGATCAGGGAATAGCCGTCTTCCTCCGGCATCTCCGCATCGGTGATCAGATAGTCGATGGTCGTCTTCTGCAGGACCGTTCGAGCCTCGCGGGCGGAGCCGCATTTGATGATGTTGCGCACCCCGAAGCTGGAGATGGACGAGGCGATGATGTCCAGGGACATGAGGTTGTCGTCGACGATCATGAAGTTGACGCGCTCGAGATTGGCCTTGTCGCTGTCGAGAAGTGACCTGTGCCCCTGCATCGCCACTACCAGAAGTCCGTCGTTGGGGCGATGTCATCCGGCGTCGTCCCGGACAGGCGATGCTTGAGGTCTGACAGCCGGATATCGTCGAGCAGGGCCGGAGATATTCCGCCGCCGATTTCAAGGGCAGCGAAGCCGTCCAGCACCCGTCCGATCTCGATCAGCTGCTGGCTGAGAAGGTCCAGTCCCTGCAGCCGCATCGAGGTCTCGTGGTCGAGCACCAGACGCGCATCCTCGCCCAGGGCATCCTGGCAGTCGTCCGCGATCGAGGCGGCGATGCGCATTTCCCGCGCAATGCGGTGCGCCAGGTCCTGGACCGACAGGAGGCCTTCAACGGGGCCGGTATCGAGGGCTTGCGCGACCATGCTCACGGACAATTTCCTAGAAGAACTCGACATCGTTGCCGGTGACGGGGGGCGGGGGACGAACCATGCGCGGACCGGGCGCCTCCTCGACTTCCCGCTGGCGGGCGCGGCCGCTCGCGGGCCAGAATTCGACGCGCCGGGCGCGGCGCCCGCCCAGGCTTTCGGCGATGGTGGGAATGCCCTCGTCCTTGAGGAAGCGCCGGGCGAAGGCGGCGTTGGCGGCCCCCACGTCCTGCAGGGACTCGATCATCTTGGCCCCGCCAAACAGCTTGGCCTCCAGCCGTTCGCGCCGGGCCCCCTGCTTCATCAGGTCGTTGATCAGAATTTCCATGGCGTAGGCGCCGTACCGCATGGCCTCCTCGTTCATCCGGACGCCGTCGGCGGTCTCGGCGAGCAGGAAGTGGTTCATGCCGCCGACGCCCCGCTCGGGATCGTGCAGGCAGGCGGCGACACAGGACCCCAGGACCGTTGTCATCAGCAACGAGGCGTCGCTCGACACCGCATGCTCGCCCTGGATGACGTGGCGCTTGCGTTCGAGCGGGGGAGAGGTCGCGAAAGCCGTCACGTGAGCGCCCCGAACACTTCCTCGATCTTTTCCCGCAGCAGGGCCACGGTGAAGGGCTTCACGAGGTAGTTGTTGACCCCGTACTGCGACGCCCGCTGAACCAGTTCGCGGTCGGCGCGGCCGGTCAGCATGATGAAGGCGGCGCCGCGGGTCGGCTCGTGCGCCCGGACGGCGCGCAGCAGCCCCAGTCCGTCCAGCTTGGGCATGTTGTAGTCGGAGATGATCAGGTTGGCCGTCTTGCCGATCAGCTCACGAAGCGCCGCCTCGCCGTCCGGCGCCTCGCGGGTGTTCGTGATGCCGAGCTGTTGCAGGCCGTTGCGCACGAGAGAGCGAATGGTCGCTTGGTCGTCGACGATCAGGACCGAGAGGGCGGCGGCGGCGGGCATCAGCGCTTCTTTCCAGCAAGTTTGAGAATGGCCGGACCGACGGCGTCCAGCGCGACTTGGCGCTCGACGGCGCCGGCTTCAAAGGCGGTCTTGGGCATGCCGTAGACGACGCTGCTGGCCTCGTCCTGGCCGAGGGTTCGGGCGCCGGCGGCGCGCATCGCGGCCAGGCCCTGGGCCCCGTCGCGGCCCATGCCGGTCAGGATGACCCCGACCGCCGAGCTGCCGCAGACGCCGGCGATCGAATGAAACAGGGTGTCGACCGAGGGCCTGTGGCCATTGACCGGCTCGCCCCGCCGCAGGCGGCAGCGCAGGCCGCCGGCCCGTGCGACCTCCAGATGCGCCTCGCCGCCCGGAGCGAGATAGATCTTGCCGATCTCCAGCGGGGCGTTGTCGTACGCCTCCTGCACATGGGCCGGGGTGGCGCGGTCCAGGCGGGCGGCGAAGCTCGTGGTGAAGGTCGCCGGCATATGCTGGGTGATCACCGTCGGCGGGCAGTTGGCCGGGAAGTGGGCGAGCACGGTGAGCAGCGCCTCGACACCGCCGGTCGAGGAGCCGATGGCCACCAGATCGCCGGAGGGAATGAAGTCGGCGCTGACCGTCGGGGGGTTGATCTCGGCCCGAGGCCTGACGCGGGCGGCGGCGGCGGCCTTGACCTTGGCGGCGAGGTCGGAGAGGCCCTCCTTGGCGCCGACCAGGCTGGTCGGCTTGGCGACGCAGTCGATGGCTCCCAGCTCCAGGGCGCGCAGGGTCGCGCTGGCGCCCGACTGGGTCAGGGTGGAGACCATCACCACCGGCATCGGCCGCAGCCGCATGATCTTCTCGAGAAACTCGAGGCCGTTCATGTTCGGCATCTCGATATCGAGGGTGATGACGTCGGGGTTGAGGTCCTTGATGATCTGGCGAGCTTCCAGCGGATCGCCGGCCGAGCCGACGACCTGGATGGCCGGGTCCTGCCGCAGGCAGGCCGTGATCAGGCCACGCATGGTGGCGGAATCGTCGACGACGACGACGCGGATCGGGGTCATCGGCGGGCTCCCGGCAGGCTGGCCGCCTGCGAGCGATAGACGGTCATGCCGTCACTGACGTAGCCGGCGGAGGCCCCGCCCAGGCGTTCGGAGTGGCCGATGTAGAGCCGTCCGCTGGGGACCAGCAGCGGGTTGAACCGCGTCCAGACCTTCTCCTGCGTCGGCTCGTCGAAATAGATGACCACGTTGCGGCAGAAGATGGCGTCGAACGGGCCCTTGACCGGCCAGGACGACATCAGGTTCAGCTCCTTGAAGGCCACCAGCGAGCGGGCGGCGTCGCCGAACCGCCACTGCGAACGGTCAGCCGGATCGCGTTCCATCCATTTGGCCCGCTGGGCCTGGGGAACCGGTTCCAGCAGCTCGTCGGTGTAGGTCGCCGCCCGGCCATGGGCGATCATGTTGCTGTCGATATCCGTGGCCAGCACCCTGACGTCCAGCTCGGCCGCCTCGGGGATGACCGACAGGATGGTCAGGGCGATGGAGAACGGTTCCTGGCCGCTGGAGCAGCCCGCCGACCAGATCCGCAGCCGACCGCCGGACCGCAGCCTGTCGACCATTGGCTCCAGCACCTTTTCGCGCAGGTGATCGAAGTGGTGCGGTTCGCGGAAGAAGCGGGTGAGGTTGGTGGTCAGGGCGTTCAGCATGCGCCCGCGCTCGTCGGTTCCGCCCGGCGAGGCGACCAGCCGGCAGTACGCGTCGAAGTCGCGCAGGCCGAGCGTGCGGATACGCTTGGCCAGCCGCGAATAGACCAGCGTCGCCTTGGAGTCCGACAGGGTGATCCCGGCGTCCTCATAGAGCATCGCCGCCACACGCACGAAGTCCTCGCGGGTGAAGTGAAACTCACCCTCGACCAGGGCCGGGGCGGCGGATTTGGCGAGGGCCGAACTCATGCCGCGAGCAGCTCGAGCTCGGGCAGCAGGCGATCGAGCGCGATCTCGCTGATCATCCGGCTTTCCATGGAAATCAGTCCACGGATGAAGGATCGCGACTGGTCATAGCCGACGTCCGGCGGCGGCTGAATGTTCTCCTGGGTGACCGAGATGATGTCGGAGACCGCGTCGACCAGCAGGCCGAGCAGCCGTTCGCCGACATTGACGACGATGATCACCGACCGCTCGGACAGTTCGCTCACCGGCAGGCCGAGACGCGCCGCCAGCTCCATGATCGGCAGCACCGCGCCCCGCAGGTTGATCACGCCGCGCATGTAGGCGGGGGTCTGGGGCAGGGG
>SDZP01000516.1 GCA_004144935.1 Caulobacteraceae bacterium
GGATGAAGCCGCCCCCGGCGCTGGTGACCTGGCCGGTGAAGGTCAGGGCGAAGTCGGCGACGCCATCGCCCGTGTTGTCGAGGCTGAGCGTCGTGACCTTGGTTACGGTGCTGTAGGTCAGAACCGCCTGGCCGGCGACGCCGGTGAAGGCCGCCGCCCAGGCAAAGGCCTGGTTGCCGCCGATGTTGGCGTTGGCGTCCAGGGCGCTGAGGTCGACGGTGTCGAAGGCGCCGTTGAAGTCGGTGATCCGGTCCGCACCCCCCGGTGCGGAGTCCGTGATCGCAGTGAACACGAACCGGTCCGAACCCGAACCGCCGGTCATGGTGTCGAGCCCGATCCCACCGATCAGAACGTCGTCACCGTCCCCACCGAGAATGCGGTCGTCGCCCGCATCGCCGAAGAGCGTATCGGCGCCGGCATCGCCGCCGAGGTAGTCGGCGTCGTCGCCGCCGTGGATCTGGTCGGCGCCGTCGCCGCCGTAGAGGCTGTCGAGACCCGCGCCGCCCCAGAGGATATCGTCCCCCAGCAGGCCGAGGATGACGTCGGCCCCGGCGTCGCCCCAGGCCTGGTCGTTGTCGTCGCCGCCGTAGATCTTGTCGGCGCCGTCGCCGCCGTAGAGCCTGTCGGCCCCGGCGTCGCCGGACAGCTGGTCGTCGCCGGCGTCGCCGCGCAGGACGTCGATCCCCACACCGCCGCCGATGGTGTCGGCGCCGTCTCCGCCGTTGAGGTCGTCGTCCCCGTCGCCGCCCGACAGCTTGTCGGCGCCGGCTTCGCCGGTCAGCAGGTCATTGCCCGTGCCGCCGGTCAGGATGTCGTTGTCGGCCCCGCCGTAGAGCTTGTCGTCGCCGGCGTCGCCGCTGAGGTTGTCGGCCCCGGCGTCGCCGAGGATCTGGTCGTTGTCGTCACCGCCGTAGACCCGGTCGTTGCCAAGACCGCCATAGATCTTGTCCAGGCCGGCGCCGCCGGTGAGGGTGTCGTCGCCGTCCAGGCCGGTGAGGGTGTCGTCGCCGGCGTCGCCGTACAGCAGGTCGGCGTCGACGCCGCCGTTCAGCCGGTCATTGCCCGCGCCGCCGTAGAGACGGTCGCCGCCGGCCTCGCCGTTGAGGGTGTCGTCGCCATCGTCGCCGCGCAGGGTGTCCGAGCCCGCGCCGCCGGTCAGAGTGTCCTTGCCGGCCCCGCCGTTCATGACGTCGTCGCCGTCGGCCCCGTAGAGGCGGTCGTCGCCGGCCTCGCCGAACAGGATGTCGTCGCCGGCCTCGCCATAGAGGCTGTCGCCGTCGTCGCCGCCGGCCAGCCGGTCGTTGCCGTCGCCGCCGTAGAGCTTGTCGATGCCGGCCTCGCCGTAGAGCAGGTCGTTGCCGCCCATGCCGCGCAGGACGTCGTCGCCGGCCCGGCCCGACAGGGTGTCGCCGCCGACGTTGCCGGTCAGGCCGTCATTGCCCGCCGTGCCGACCAGGGTGATGCGGCTGACCACCTGGACGGTGGCGACGGCGATGTTGCTGGTCGCCAGGCCGTCGCTGACCGTGACCTGGATGGTGCGGTCGCCGAGCGGGGGGCTGGCTTGCGTGTTGTTGAAGGTGACCAGGTGGAGCGCCTGCTGCCACTGGCTCTCGCTGGCCGGGCCGGTCAGGGTGAGGATGCCGGTGGCGCTGTCGTAGGCCGAGGCCGTGATGCCGAGCGCGGCCAGGGCGGAGGCGTTGCTGATGCCCAGCCGGTCGCCGGTCGAGGGGTTGGTAATGCGGATGGTGGCTCTGGCCAGGGTCGCGTCGTCCGGGTCGTCGATGACGACGTCGGCCGGGATGATGGCCACCGCCCCGGTGCTGTCGCCAAAGCCGACCACCGTGCCCGTGCCGCCGCGGCTGGCCTGCAGGTCGAGGACCGGGGCGTCGTTGATGCCGTGGACGGTGATGTCGAGGCTGGCGGTGTCGCTGGCCCCGGCCGCGTCGGTGACCGTGTAGGTGAAGCTGTCGGTCAGGGTCTGGCTGGCGCCGAGGGCGGCGACACCGCCAGCCTCGACATCACCGTCCACGGCATCAACGACGCCC
>SDZP01000116.1 GCA_004144935.1 Caulobacteraceae bacterium
CGGGCCAGACCCTGCAGATCAATGAGACCACCTCGGAAGTCCCCGTTCTGGCCCGGCTGGCTGTCCATGTGCGGGGCGAGCTGATGGCCGGGCGGCCGCTGTCGGCCGGGCTGTCGGCGATTCCCGGCCAGACGGGACGCTATCTGCAGGCGCTGGCCAAGGCCGGCGAGGCGACCGGCCGGCTGACCGAGATCCTGTCGGGCGGAGCGGCCGCGCTGAAGGCCGCGGCGGCGACGCGCCAGCGGCTGGTGACGATGATCATCTATCCGCTGTTCGTCATGGCCATGGCGGCGGCGGCCATCCTGCTGTTCGCCTTCGCCGTGCTGCCGGCGCTGGAGCCCGCCTTCGCCGGGGTCGGCGAACTGCCGGCCAGCACCCGGGCGGTAATGACCGGCGGCCAGATCCTGCGCACCGCCGCGCCGCTGCTGGGGATCGCGGTGCTGGTCCTGACGCTGGCCCTGACTCTTTCCCGGGCCGCCCGTGACCGGGCGATCGGTCTGCTGCACCGGCTGATGCTGACCCGGATCGGCATGGGGGTGTTGCCCGATACGGTGTTCGGGGGCCTGGCCCAGCGGCTGTCGATCGCGGTCGGGGCCGGGGTGCCGCTGGCCACGGCCTACCGCGTCTCGGTCGAGGCCATCGGCGTCGCCCCGGTGCGCCAGGCCCTGGAGGCTCAGGAGCCCCGGTTGCGCGAGGGGACCAAGCTGTCGGAGGTGTTCCGCGCCATTCCCTTCGCGCCGCCGATGCTGATCGGCCTGACCAAGGTGGGCGAGAGCGCCTCGGACCTGCCGCGCGTGCTGGGCGAGGCGGGCGAGGCCCTGTCGGCGCGGGCGCAGGAGAAGACCGAGCGGTTCCTGTCCATCCTGACACCGGCGATCGTGCTGCTGATCGGCCTGGTGGTCGGCGGCATCGTGCTTGTGGTCTTCCAGGGCCTGATGTCGATCAGCGACATGGTCGAGCTGTGACCCGCCGGGATTCCAGAGAGGACGGCTTCATCCTCGCCGAGGCGCTGGTGTCGCTGGGCCTGGCCGCCCTGACCGGCGCCCTGGCCCTGACCCTGCTGGTCTGGGCCGCCCGCACCATCGATCGCGCCCAGGCCAGGATGGCCGCCGCCACCGTCATCGAGCGGCTGTACGAGGAGGCCCGGCTGGCGACGCCGGCGGACCTACGGGCGATGACCAGCGGCAAGACCGGCCGCTACAGCTGGCGGCGACTGCCACGCGGCCCGGTCGAGGCCTCCGCTCCGGGCGGGGCCCAGCGGGTGCGGCTGGAGGCGACCTGGGCGGCCGGCGGGCGGCCGGATCGCAGCGTCATCGATGCGGTTGTCGTCGGGGGCTCGCAATGAAGCGGGCAAACGGCTTTGCGATGACCGAAGCCCTGGTGGCCATTGGCATCGGGGCGCTGATCATGACCGCCCTGATCTACCTGCAGGTCGACTTCATCGACTGGACCCGGCGGGCCGCCGCGCTCGGGCGGCCCGATCCGTCGGACCGGGCCCTGCAGGCCAGCCTGCGCGCCGTTGACCGCTGCGCGATGCCCGGGGCCGTTCTGGCCCGCGATGAGACCGGCGGCGTCGGCCTGCAGCGGGAAGACGAGGTCTCGCCCTTCCTTGGCCTGCCGTCCGGGACCACGGTTGGCATCGTCACCGCCCGCAAGGTCGACGGGTCGGAACGGCCGGGCTGGTCGCTGGCCACGGTCGCCCGCGACGATACGGTGATTGCGGTCGCGGCCTTGCGGTGCGATCTCCCGGAGGTCTGCGCCTATGACCCGGCGCGGGGGGATTGCGGCAAGCGATGAGCCTGTTCGAGGCCGATAACGGGGACGGGGAGGCGATGGACTCCCGCGAGGACGTGTTCGTGCGTCCGCTCGACCTGCCGACCCGTTCGGTCAAGGCGGCCCGCGAGGCCGTGCGCCTGCAGCTCGACATCCTCTCGCCGCTGCCCGCCGACCAGACCGCCTGGGCGGTCGAGGCGGTCGGGCCGGCCGAGGGCGGCCAGACGCGGTTTGCCGTCGCCTTCGCCTCCCGCGGAATCTTCGGCCCGACGGCCGGCGCGGCGGCGCGGGGGCCGGCCTTTGTCGATCTGGCCGGCGAGCTGGACGGCGAAGACTATCTGTTCCGGTTCGAGAACCCATTCCGGCGGGGCGCCGCCGGCGATGAGCGGCGCCAGACGCTGGAGCTGGTCTGTGCCTTCGCCGCCGGTCTGGTGCTGGTGCTGGGCGCGCTGTCCTTGCGGCTGGACCGTTCGGTCGAGCGGGCCGAGGCTCGGCTCGAGGCGACCCAGGACCTCGTCCGCTTCACCAGCCGGCAGGTGCGGCTGCAGGGCGACGCCCAGCGGGTCTGGCGCACGGCCGCCGGCCAGCGCCACGCCATGATGGTCGACTGCGCCTTCGACACGCTGGCGGCCACGGGGGGCGAGGTGGTGCTGACCGATCTATCGGCCGCCGACGGTCAGGTGATGGCCGGCTTCAGCCAGCCGATGACGCCCGAGCAGCTGGCCGTGCTGGCCGCCAAGGGGGTCCGGGCCAGCAACGATGCGGGCAACGGGGCCGGCAACCGGGTGATCCTGGATCCAGAGGTATGCCAGTGACCGCCGCCCGCACCTTCCCTCGCCTTCCGGAGCGCTGGCTGCCTTTGCTGGCGGGCCTGTTGCTGCTGGTCGCCGCGCTGCTGGCGGCCAGGGTCGGGCTGCAGCTGCAGAGCCTCGACGCCGCCCATCGGGAGACCGGATACCAGGAGGGCCTGGTCCGCGATTATGCCGCCCGCACCGGCGCCGCCACCACCGGCGAGGCTCTGCTGGCGGCGCCGGTCAGCCAGGCCTCGCTGGCGGCGGTGGAGCGGATGCGACAGGAGCTGGCCGCCGCCGGCGTCAAGGTCGTGGCCCTGGAGGTGCTGGAGCGCCGGCCTGGCGGAACCAACCTGCAGGTCGTGCGGCTGGGGCTTCGCGGCTACGCCGACGCCGTGGCCGCCGACCGGCTGGCCCGCTGGATCGAGAAGCGCGGCGAGGCGGTTGTGCTGGAACGGCTGCTGATCGCCAGCGGCGAGGCCGGCGCGCCGGGGGCCGAGATCAGCGCGGACCTGGCCGTGCTGGTCGCCACGTCGGGGGCGGGACCGTGATCCGGCCGCCGCTGCTTATCTTGGCGGGCGCCGCGGTGCTGGCCGTCGCGATCACCTTCTGGCCGGGCGAAGAGGGCAATACGGTCGCCGCCGGCCTGTTGCCGGCCAGTCGCGGTCCGCGCCTGGCGGCGGCCGGGGTGGAGGAGGCCTCCAGCGCCGCCCGCATGACCCGTTTCGCCGCCGCCGGAGCCGGGCCCGCCATGCTCGCGGCCGAGGGTGGCGAGCCGACCACGCCGCCGCCGCCGCCGGCCCCCGACGCGACGCCGGTGCTGGTCGGGGTGATGGGCCGGGATGGCGCCCTGACTGCCTACTTCTCGTCCAACGGCATGAGCGTCCGCGCCCGTCCGGGTGACAGCGTCGATGGCTGGCGGGTGGCGGCGCTGGGGCGGCGGGCCGCGCGGCTGGTGAAGGGCCGCAGGGTCCTGACCGTCTCGCTGTTCTCGGCCCGCAGCGGACCGTTGAGTCCGGCGATGGCGGCGCCGGAGCGGCGGGCGGCGACAGCTTCCTCCAGCGACCCGGGCGCCGGGGTGATCGGCCCGCCCCCGCCCCTCCGGCCAAGGCCAGCGCCGAGGGTGCGAAAGCCGCTGCCGCCGCTGCCCGCCGGCAGCAAGGGCTACTGGATCGGACCGCCAGACAGCATGCCGCCGGGCTTTACACCCATGCCCAGGCAGAACTGACCCCCAACGCAAGACGGCCGGCCCCAGGCGGGACCGGCCGTCTTTCCGTTAGGCATCACGCCAGGGGGGCGGCGCCTCAGTTCATGACGGCGTCGGTCAGCACAACGGTGGCGACGGTGCCGCTGGCCGCGTCCATCTGACGGCCCTTGTAGAACCGGCCCTTGATGGTCACCAGGCCGAGGGTCATCTTGCCGGCGTCCTTGGGGTAGACGCGGACGACGTCGGTCGGCCAGGCGGCGTAGTTGGTCGTCTTGGGGTCGGTCTTCTGGGCCGTCGGCGCGATGACGTAATAGTGGTTCGTCACCCGCTTGAGGTAGCCGCGGATGCTGACGGTCTCGCCCTTGCCGGCGCCCGTCGTCTGAGCCTGTGCAGCAATCGGAGCGGCGACAGCCGCGCCTGCGCCTGCGATGAAAGCGCGTCGATCCATGATGAAGTCCCCACCCAAAACAAGCCCATCAGGGCGGCCAGCAAAGTAACAGTGAGCGGGGCGTGACGTCATGCAAAATCCGCGCCTTCGGCCGTTCTGCCGCAGGTATTCATCTGGGGGTTGTGGGTTAAACCACAGGTTTCGCAAGTTAAGCGGTAGAACATCGCTAATGGGCGCCCAAACGGGCAGCGGGCCCAGTCAGACCGCTCGCCAGGTCATCTCGATATACTCAAGCGTGTCCTCGACTACCTCGAATCCCAAGCGGCTGTAGAGGCGCATGCAGGGATCGTTGGCGTTGGAAACCTTGAGGCTCATGATCCGACCGCTGGCCGCCGCCTCGTCCATCAGCTGGCGCATGATTGCCGTGCCCAGCCCACGATTGCGCATGCCCGGCGCTATGGCCTGGTCGACGATGTGGATGCGCTCTTCGGTCCGGTTGACGACGATGCGGCCAATGGGCTGGCCGTCCAGCTCGACGATGTCAAACCGCCCGTCGGGGAACCGCGCCAGATAGGTCTGGGTCTGAGCCCAGAACTGCTGGTTCATGACCTGGGTCAGCTGCTCCAGGGGCAGACGGACCTGGTCCCATTCGGGCGGCCGGGAGCGCACGAACAGGTCGAAACGGAACTGCAGGTCATTCGGGGTTTCCGGCCTCAGGCTCAGGACACCGCCGGTCCAGGGAACGGTCACCACATCAGTCCTGGAAGTCATGTCCCGTCCCGAAAAAACCCGTGGCCGGACTTGCGGCCGGTTTGCGCGCGGCGATAGTAGCGGGCGAAACAACCTTGGCGAAACCCATGTCCGAACCGCTGACGATGGAATCCTTCCAGCCGCATTTGAACAAGACGTTCAAGGTACGCGGCGGCCATCATGCCTTTCCCCTGGTCAAGATTGAGGAGCATCGCGTCGAGGACGACCAGCGCCACCTGATCACCCGCACGCCCTTCACCCTGATTTTCCGTAGCGTACCGGGAGACATCCTGCCGACCGGCCTCTGGACCTTCGATGTCGAGGGGGAGGACGTCTCCTTCGATCTTTACGTGATGGCCATCCACAGCCCGTTCCCGGGGGATCAGGACTACCAGGCGTCCTTCAACTAGGACGCGCCGGGCCGAGGCCCATTTGACCGCAAACCGTCCGGAGCGGCCTGGACGCAAAAACGGCCCGACCTCCGAAAGGTCGGGCCGCGATGGTCGGGGCGAGCCTCGGCCTAGTTCTGGCTCGGGAAAATCCCCTGCAGGGCGATGATGAAGTTCAGCGTCAGGTAGGGCATCATGTTGTTATGCGGCTGGCTGCCGCCGACGTTGGTCAGCATGTCGGGGGCCATGGCTGTCAGGCCGGACGGCTGGCCGTACATGTTGACGGTCTGGGTGTTGCCGCCCTGGGAGAAGACCGTGGCCCCCCCCAGCTCCTTGCCCGTGCCGTCCTGGCCGTTCTCGTCCGCCGTGGCCGCCACGTTGATCGCCTGGCCGAAGTGGAGGTGCTGCGGCATGGTCTGCTGGGTGATTGTCACCGACGTCGTACCCGCGGCTTCGCCCAGAGTGAAGCTGCTGCCGAAATGAACCGGGACCCGGCCCCGCAGGTTGGGCAGGGCGAAGGTGGTCTGGCCATTGCCGCCGTAGGTGGTTCCCAACAGGGAGAAGAGGGCCTGGTTCTGGTTGATCGGCAGGAACTGGCCGTTGGCGAAAGCCCAGCCCTTGGGCGGGAAATTGAACGAGACGATCTTGATTTCGGACAGGAAGGGTTCGGACATCTGGGTCGCTCCGAGGAGGTCTGATTGCGGCGGGCTCGGCCCGGCGGGATCGGCTCAAGGCCGCTGTGGGAAGATGCCCTGCAACGCGATGCAGAAGTTCAGCGCCAGGTAGGGCTGCATGTTGTTGTGCGGCAGCGATCCGCCGGTCGGCGCCAGCTGCTGGGGGTTCATCATCTGCTGGGGGCCGGCATTCGCCGCGACATAGGTTCCTGCGAGGCCGCCGCCGGTGCCGGCGTCCCACAGCCCCTTGGCCGGATAGGCCGCGGTCGGGCTGGCGGTCGAGGCGTCCTGGCTGCTGACCTGCATGATGTGGGTGTGAATCGGAATCTCGCTGTTCAGCAGCGTCACCGTCTGGGATCCGCTGATTTCGCCCAGATCGCGCAGGGAAAGGCCCTGGCCCTGGCCCGGCTGCATCGGCACGCTATCAAGCATGTCGGGCAGGGCGAAGGTCGATTTGCCGTCGCCGCCGTAGGTGGTGCCCAGCAGCGAGAAGAGGGCGGTGTTCTGCGAAAGCGGCAGCAGTTGACCGTTGCAGAAGGCCCAGCCCTTCGGGGGGAAGTTGAACGGAAAGATGCGGATTTCCGCGACGAACTGGTCTGACATGATGATGTCCCTAAACGTTTGCAAAGGGCCCGGCCGCGGGCTGCGGGCTGCTTCTAGGTTGGGCTGGGGAAGACGCCGAACAGGGAGATGATGAAGTTGATGCAGAGGAACGGCTGGCAGTTCTCATGCGGCTGGTTGCCGCCCACCGTGGTCACCGACTGAGAGGACAGGCTGACGAGCGGTGTGTCCACGCCGTACATCTTGACGCCGGTCTGGGCGCTGGTCGCCGGGCCCATCAGGGCCCCGCCGGGGAACTGGCTGGAGCTGGCGTTGGTCGCCAGGACGGCATGGGTGTGCTGCGGGATCTGCTGGGTCGTCAGCGTCACCGATTCGGTCCCAGCCATCTCGCCGATCTGGTAGGTGGTTCCGTCCGGACCGGTGCCAAAGTGGATCGGCACCCGGCTGGCCAGGTTCGGCAGGTTGAAGGTCTCTTGCCCGTCACCGCCGTAAGTCGTGCCGATCAGTTGGAACAGTACGTCATTCTCTGAGATGGGGAGAGTCTGGCCCTCGCAAAACAACCAGCCGTTCGGAGGGAAGTTCCCTGCGAACATCCGGATTTCTCCAACGTAGGGTTGCGCCATGCCCCGCCTCCTGATCTCGCGGCCCCGTGGACCGGGATGTTTCCAACCGTGTTCTGAGACAGGAGCGCGCCGTTGATCCCGGCACCGCGACCCCCCATCGCATGCGCCAACCTAGACCAAGGTTCGGCCGCTCACAATAGTGCAAAGACAGGTTGCGCTGCCGCCAGAAGTTCAAGCCGATCATAGGCTTCAGGGCGCCCGATTTGGGTGACCCGCGTTCGGTAAAAACGGTAAGTGCCGTCACCCGTAGGCAATTATGCCGCGCGGGAATCGTCTTTACATTTCGCTAGCTATCGGGCTTCACTACCGCGCGATTGCACCAGACTCGCGCATGCCTTGTATTATAGGGGCCGGCGCGGTTTCGGGGCTTCATCGTATCACATCGGCCCTCGGCGCGACGACACGTTGCGGGAGAGGCCCAGGGCCAGGCAAGGCGCCGGCCTTTTTGGGGGAATGACCATGCCTGCTGCCGGCGACATCGCGATCATTGGCTATAACACAGCCCAGACCACCGCCCCCGTTGGGGCGGCCCAGTCGCTGACCTTCGTGGTCCTGCGGCCGCTCGCCGCCGGGACGATGATCTATTTCACCGACCGAACCTGGAACGGCACGAGCTTCTCCGGCAGCGGCACGGACGGCACGTTCAGCTACGAGGTCCCCCCCGGCGGGCTGGCGGCGGGGGCGGTGATCAGCCCGACGCTGACCGGGTTCGGGGGGACTGAGTTCTCCAACACCGGCGAGGCGATCTACGCCTACGTCGGCACGGACGCCAACACGCCCACGACCTTCCTGTTCGCCATCGAATTCGCCGACGGCAACTCCACCTTCGCCGCCAGCCTGGCGAACACCGGCCTGGTCGCCGGCGTCACCGCCGCGGCCATCCCGCTCGACATCGGCTCCTATCACGGCCCGACCAACGGCGGCGGGGCCGAGTATTTCGTGCGCCAGATCTCCGACGCCCAGAACTGGGCCGGCGACGACATCGACGGCCAGCAGGCCCACCCGCACCCGGTCGACAGCCTGTTCCAGGTGGCGCCCGACTTCCAGCTGTGGGTGACCGGTTCGGCCGGCGGCGACGGCCTGATCAAGGTCGATGGCGACGGCACGATCAGCGGCGGCAACCTGGGCCACAATATCAACCGCCTCTACACCGACTTCCAGTCGGGCGGTAACGACCTGCTGTACCACCCCTCGGACATCACCTTCGACACGGTGCACGGCAGGTACTACATCGCCGACAGCGACCTGAACGGCCACAACCGCATCCTCCAGGGCAGCATCGCCGACCTGTTCAACCCGGCGGCCACCCCGACCCTGACGGTGCTGTTCAACAACACCGCCACCGACGCCACCGGCCGCATCGACCACATGGAAGTCGATCCGCAGACCGGCAGCGTCTACTTCACGCTCGGCAGCACCTTCATGAAGGTGGCCTCCAACACGGCCAACCAGGCGGGCACCCAGTTGGCCAACTTCGGCACCGGTTCGGGCAACCCGATCGGCACCGGCAACAACTTCTTCAACGACATGGTGATCGACTTCACCACCGGCGAAGCCTACTTCACCAGCACCCGGGTCCTGGCCAGCGCTGGCGGCGACTCGGTCCAGAAGAACTACCTCTACCGCATTACCGGTCTCGACAATGGCGACGGCGCCGGCGCCTTCACTTTCGGCGGCGGCAACCTCAGCGTCATGCCGTTCAGCCCGCAGGACAACGAGGTCGGCACGGGCACCAACAACCCGGGCGAGGCCTTCCCCAAGGAATTCGGCACGCTCGACGGCCTGGCCATCGATACCGTCAACCACATCCTCTACTTCTCGACGGGCGAGGTCCTGCTCGACGACGACCAGAACAGCGGCACCGCGCCCATCTACCATCCGGGCGGCATCTACAGCTACGCCCTGACCGGCAACCCGACCGGGACCTACACCGTCGTCTGGCAACAGACCGGCGGCAGCGGCCCGCAAGGCATCCTCAGCGACCTGGAAATCGATGTCGTCACCGGCCGCTGGTATGTGCTGGACACCACCGGCACCTCAGGTGTCGTGGCCAACGACGGCGAAGGCATCTGGTCGGGCAACCTGAACGGCTCCGGCACGCCGGTCCTGTTCTCGACCATCAACAACGAGAGCGGCCTGACCGGGGTCGGCCTGCACCTCAACCGCGCCCCGACGATGACCACGGGCGCCAACGCCGCCCTGGGGACCACCGAGGCCTCCAACGGTCCTGCTTCGGGGACCTCCACGGCGGTCGACTTCATC
>SDZP01000117.1 GCA_004144935.1 Caulobacteraceae bacterium
ATACACACGTGGGGATGGGGGATGCGCGGGCGGAAAGTGGGTTCGCGCCAGCTGAATATCAGCCGGCGCTGCCCCCTCAGTCCGACGCGTATTCGCGCCGGCCAGCTCCCCCAGAGTGGGAGCGACTAATCTTTGCGCCGCCTAGCTCTTCCCCGTGGCCTCTTCCTCCTTGCCGGTGATCGAGCCCTCGGTGAAGAGGTACTCCTTCAGCTGGTCGTCGAACTCGCTGTCATTGCGCCGGATCCATTCCAGCGCCATGGCCGCGTGCTCGATCTCCTCATGGGCGTTGTGCAGCAGGATCTTGCGCAGTTCCTCGTCGTCGCAGTCGTCCGCCCGTTGCCGGTACCAGTCGACCGCCTCCAGCTCCTCGATCAGGGAAGAGATGGCGTAATGGAGGTTGAGGGTCTTCGCCTTGAGCTTTTCGCGGGGAACGTGGAGGCCTTCACTGGACACTGTCATCACCTTGTTGTCGGATGGGAACAGACAAGAACGCACGACTGCGTCCACGGGGGAATGCCATGACGATCGATAGGCGCAGATTGCTTGCCGGTTTCGGCCTTGGCGCCTCGGCCATGGCCACCACGGCGCAAGCCCACGGCGGCCACGCGATGGGCGCGTTCGAGCATGGCGTGGCGGCGGGCGATCCGCTGCAGGACCGGCTGATCCTCTGGACCCGCCTGACGCCGCACGACGGGCATGGGCTCGAGGACATCGACGGCGAACTGCGCATCGGCACGGACGCCAGGCTGGCCAAACCCCGGGTGATCAAGGTCGCCGCCACCGCCGACCGCGACTGGACGGTGAAGATCGACGTCGACGGCCTGAAGGCCGGGACCGAATACTTCTACCAGTTCAGGTTCGGGGAGGCCGTCTCGCCGGTGGGCCGGGCCAAAACCCTGCCGCAGAAGACCGACGAGGTCGTGCTGGCCGTGGCCAGCTGCGCCCTGTTCGTTCACGGCTATTTCAACGCCTACGGGGCCATCGCGCAGATGGACCGCGTCGACGCGGTGCTGCACCTGGGCGACTACATCTACGAATACGGGGCCGACCAGTACGGGGCCGGCGCGCCCGCCTCGGCCGCCCGCAAGCTGGATCCGCCGACCGAGATCATCACCCTGGCCGACTATCGCCGCCGGCACGCCTGCTACAAGGGCGATCCCAACCTGCAGGCGGCCCACGCCCGCGCCGCCTGGATCGTCGTCTGGGACGACCATGAGACGGCCAACGACAGCTGGGTTGGCGGGGCGGAGAACCACAGCCCGGCCAGCGAGGGCGACTGGGGCGCGCGCAAGGCCGCCGCCCTCAAGGCCTATTTCGAATGGATGCCGATCCGCGAGCCCAAGGGGCCGATGTCCGAGGCCATCTATCGCTCGTTCCGCTTCGGCGATCTGGCCACCCTGCTGATGACCGAGACCCGCCTGACCGCGCGCGGCCAACCGCTGGATGTCGGCAAGGATCTGACCATTGTCGACGGCAAGCCGGACATCGCCGGTTTCATGCGGAAGATCCACGATCCGTCCCGCCAGCTGATGGGCGAGAAGCAGGAGGCCTGGCTGGCCGAGGAACTGAAGCGGTCGGTCCAGGCGGGCGACGTCTGGCAGGTGATCGGCAACCAGATCGTCATGGGCAAGGTGCTGTCGCCCGACCTGCGCAAGGCCATGGGCGAAGAGGCCTGGGGCCGGATGCTGAGCCAGATGCCCGAGGCCGTCGCCCAGGCGGTTACGATCTCCTCGCAGCTGTCGGCGACCCCGATCCCGGTCAACCTCGACCAGTGGGACGGCTACCCGGCCGCCCGCGAGCGGGTCTACGCCGCCTTCAAGGCCGCCAGGGCGCGGCCCATCGTGCTGGCCGGGGACAGCCACAGCTTCTGGGCCAACGAGCTGTCGGACGAGGCCGGGACGCTGATCGCCGCCGAGTTCGGGGCCACGGGGGTGACCAGCCCCGGTTTCGCCGACCTGCTGCCTGGCGCGCCGCTGAACGAGGCGATCGTGGCGCGCAATCCGGAGGTGAAGTGGTGCGACTCGGCCGCCAAGGGCTTCGTCAAGCTGACCCTGACGCGGGCGAAAGCGACGGCCGAGATGGTCGCGGTCTCGACCATCGATGCGCCGGCCTATGAGGTGAAGACGCTGAAGACGTTCACGGTGACCCCGGACGGGACGGGGGTCAGCCGGCTCTCCTAGTCCGCGCGCTCCACCAGCTTGCCGTCGACCACCAGCCGATAGAAGCAGGACCGGAAGCCGACGTGGCAGGCGCCGCCGTCGCCCTGCGGCCGCACCTTGAGCAGCACGGCGTCCTGGTCGCAGTCGAGGCGGACCTCGACGATGGTCTGCACCTGACCGCTGGTCTCGCCCTTCTTCCAGAGGGCGTTTCGGGAGCGGCTGAAGTAGTGGGCCTCGCCGGTGTCGAGGGTCAGCTTCAGCGCCTCGGGGTTCATCCAGGCCAGCATCAAGACCTCGCCGGTGTCGGCGTGCTGGGCAATGGCGGCGATCAGGCCGCTGGCGTCGAAGCGCGGCGCGAGGATGGCGCCGCATTCGAGGCTCTCGGTGTCCGGGGCGGTGGGGAAGATCGAAGACGTCATTGGGTCATATCCTTCCCCGTAGCGTAGCGAAGCGGAGCGTACGGGGAAGGGGGACCGCCATGCGGTGGATGGGGCGAGGGCCATGCACCGGCCTCTTGCGGAAAGTCCCAGCCCGGTCTCGCTCCCACCACCACCCGCGTCGCGGGCGGTCCCCGTCCCCCGTTCACGGGGGAGGACGATCAGCGCTTGGTCACGAAGTCCAGGAACCGCTGGCGCAGGTGCTGGTCGGTCTTGAAGACGCCGCGGAACTGGGTGGTGATCGTCGAGACGTGGCGGTGGTGCACGCCGCGGGTGGTCATGCACTGGTGCTCGGCGTCGATCAGCACGGCCACGCCTGCGGGCTTCAGCGAGTCGCAGATCGCGTCGGTGATCTGCTGGGTCATGGTTTCCTGGGTCTGCAGGCGCTTGGCGAAGATCTCGACCACGCGCGCCAGCTTGGAAATCCCGACCACCCGGTTGGTCGGCATGTAGGCGACGTAGGCCTTGCCGAGGAACGGGGCCATGTGGTGCTCGCAGTGGCTCTCGACCTCGATGTCCTTCAGGAAGACGATGTCGTCGTAGCCCTGCACGTCCTCGAAGATGCGCGACAGCTCCTTGCCGGGATCGGCGGTGTAGCCCTCGAACCATTCGGCATAGGCGTCGACCACCCGCTTGGGGGTGTCGATGACGCCTTCGCGGCGCGGGTCGTCGCCGGCCCAGGCGATCAGGGTGCGGACAGCGTCCATCGCCTCTTCGCGGCTGGGACGCTTTACGGGTTCAAGATCAAGGCCGGAAACAGCCAGGGTTCGCTCGGTGATGGCGTCCATTTCGGAGAAGTATCCCTTGAGGCTGAGTTGCGCCGGAGCGACGATCGATCCGGAAAGACGCGTGCCACCTCAATCACTCCCGCAGGCCGTGGCCTAGTTGGGCGGCCACAGCTATATGGGACGGCCCCGCAAGCGGGCAAGCCGCTACGTCGCGTAACCGACTACAGAAAATCTGCGTCCCGAGCCCCGATCAAGAGACCATGACCCTCAAGCTGTACGACACCATGGCCCGCAAGAAGCGGCCCTTCGAACCCGTCAATGACAAGCGGGTGACGATGTATGTCTGCGGTCCCACGGTCTATGGCTATGCCCATATCGGCAACGCCCGGCCGGTCGTGGTCTTCGATGTGCTGTTCCGCCTGCTGCGTCATCTCTACGGCGAGGACCACGTCGTCTATGCGCGCAACGTCACCGACGTCGACGACAAGATCAACCAGAAGGCCGCCGACGAGGGCGTCGAGATCGGCGTCGTCACCGAGCGCTACCTGACCGCCTACCTGGAAGACATGGACGCCCTGGGCGCCCTGCGCCCGACGCATCAGCCCAAGGCCACCGACTATATCGCCGAGATGGTCGCGGCCATCGCCGACCTGATCGCCAAGGGCGGCGCCTACGAGGCCGAGGGCCATGTGCTGTTCGACACCCAAGGCGCCAAGGACTACGGCCAGCTATCGGGCCGCTCGCTCGACGACATGATCGCCGGGGCCCGCGTCGAGGTCGCCCCCTACAAGCGGCACGCCGCCGACTTCGTGCTGTGGAAACCGTCCAAGCCGCACGAGCCGCGCTGGCCCTCGCCCTGGGGCGACGGGCGCCCGGGCTGGCATAGCGAATGCTCGACGATGATCGAACAGGTGCTCGGCCTGCCGATCGATATCCACGGCGGCGGCATCGACCTGGTCTTCCCGCACCATGAGAACGAGCTGGCCCAGGCCACCTGCGCGCACCAGGGCGGCGAATTCGCCCGCTTCTGGATGCACAACGGCTTCCTGGACATGGACGGAACCAAGATGTCCAAGAGCCTGGGCAACGTCATCATCCCGCACGAGCTGCTGCAGGTCGTGCCGGGCGAACTGGTCCGCTGGGCCCTGCTGAGCGCCCACTACCGCCAGCCGCTGGACTGGACCGAGAGCCTGCTCGACCAGAGCCGCAAGGCCCTGGACCGCCTCTATGGGGCCCTGCAGGACGCGGCCCGCGAGGTCGGCTCGGCCAAGGCCGGGGCCGAGGTCGGGGAGAAGGCGGCGGACGTCACCTATGCCCTGCTCGACGATCTCAATACGCCCAAGGCCCTGTCGGCCCTGTTCGCCCTGTCGGACGACCTGCGCACCGCCATCGCCGAAGGCGACAAGAGCGCCATTGCCGGGGCCCGCGACGACCTCGTCACGGCCGGCGCCCTGCTGGGCTTCCTGCAGAAGGCGCCCGGCGAGTGGTTCCAGGGCGCGGCCGCGGATGGCCTGAAAGACCAGGTCGAGGCCCTGCTGGTGCAGCGGGCCGAGGCGCGGGCGTCGAAGGACTGGCCGACGGCGGACCGCATCCGCGGCGAGCTGGACGCGTTGGGCGTGGTGGTGATGGACGGCCCGCAAGGGGCGACGTGGCGCTTGAAGGCCGCCGGGGAGTAGCAGGCCGTTATGAAGATCGAACACCGCATCGGCATCCAGGCGAGCACCGACGCCATCTGGGAGGTGCTCTATGACATCGAGCACTGGGGCGACTGGTGTCCGATGTATCCGCGCGCCGCCGGGACCATACGCATCGGCGAGACGCTGGACATCGACGAGCATGTGCCGGGCCTGAAGGTCCACAACATCCGCCCCGTCGTTCTCGACTGGGCGCCCTACGACCACATCCACTGGCGCACCAAGATGATGCGCGGCTGGGTGACCGGCACGCGGTTCATGGAGATCGAGGAGCTGGCCCCGGGCAGCTGCATCTTCTCCAACGGCGAGGTGTATTCCGGCCTGCTTGTCGACTTCGCCGTGCCCCGCGCCATCCGCTTCAAGATCCGCCAGGCCTACGAGCAGATGGGCGAGGCATTGAAGGCCGAGGCCGAGAGGCGTTGGCATGCGGGCGGCGACCTCCCAAATAAGCCAAGATGATCGACGACCTCTACAGCGCCCGTATCCTGAAACTGGCCGCCAACATGCCGCGCGCCGGGCGTCTGCCCGCGCCGCAGGGCTCGGCCGAACGGGTGGCCAAGCTGTGCGGCAGCCGGATCGTCGCCGATGTGGTGCTGGACGCGGACGGACGGGTCGCCGACTTCGCGCAGGACGTCCAGGCCTGCGCGCTGGGCCAGGCGGCGGCGGCGGTACTGGGCGAGAGCGTCATCGGCGCGACGGGTGACGAAATTGAAACCGCCCGCGATGCATTCCGTGCTATGTTGAAGACGGGCGGACGGCCGCCCGAAGGCCGTTTCAAGGACCTCGCCGTGTTGCTGCCCGTGAAGGACTACCCTGCCCGTCACGCCTCGAGCCTGCTGGCTTTCGAGGCGGCGCTGGCGGCTGTCCAGCAGGCTAAAGCGCGAACTAGCGGCGCCGACGCGGCTTGATCCTGCGCGGCAGCGTGGGATAAGCGCCGGGTTTCGTTCACCCACGATTTGCGTCGGCATGACCCTCTATGAACGCAGCGTCCGGCTGGCGCACCGCGCCTACAAGGTCACGCTGTCCCCGTGGACGGGGCGCCAGTGCCGCTTTCTTCCGACCTGTTCGGACTATGGCCGCGACGCCCTGATCCAGCACGGACCGATCAAGGGCGGCTACCTGACCGTCCGTCGGCTGTGCAGATGCCATCCCTGGGGCGGTTCCGGTTACGACCCGGTGCCCCCACCGAAAAGAAAATGCGAAGTGTCATGATCGACCTGATTTTCCCCGACGGCTCGGCCCGTCAATATCCCGAAGGTTCGAGCGGCCGCGACGTCGCCGCCGCCATCTCCAAGTCGCTCGAGAAGCGCACCCTGCTGGTCCGCCTGGACGGCAAGCTCTACGATTTCGACCGTCCCCTGCCCCACGGCGGCAAGGTCGAGTTCGTCGACCGCGCCGATCCGGACGCCCTCGACACCATCCGCCACGACGCCGCCCACGTGCTGGCCGAGGCGGTGCAGGAGCTGTTCCCCGGCACGCAGGTGACCATTGGCCCCAACGTCGAGGACGGCTTCTATTACGACTTCGCTCGCGACGAGCCCTTCTCGACGGACGACTTCGCCGCCATCGAGAAGAAGATGCGCGAGATCGTCGACCGCGACGAGAAGATCACGCGCGAGGTCTGGGACCGCGACGAGGCCATCGCCCACTTCGACAGCATCGGCGAGCAGTACAAGGCCCAGATCATCCGCGACCTTCCCGGCACGGACGAGATCACGGTCTATCGCCAAGGCCAGTGGAAGGACCTCTGCCGCGGCCCTCACCTGCCGTCGACGAAGCACGTCGGCAAGGCCTTCAAGCTGACCAAGCTGGCCGGCGCCTACTGGCGCGGCGACCAGAACAACGCCCAGCTGCAGCGCATCTACGCCACGGCCTGGGCGACGGAGGAAGACCTCGCCGCCCACCTCAAGCGTGTCGAGGAGGCCGAGAAGCGCGACCACCGCAAGATCGGCAAGATCATGGACCTCTTCCACATCCAGGAAGAGGGCAAGGGCATGGTGTTCTGGCACCCCAAGGGCTGGACGATGTACCGCGCCCTGGAGGCCTACATGCGCCGCATGACCGAGGCCGGTGGCTACGTGGAGGTCAAGACGCCCCAGATCCTCGACCGCTCGCTCTGGGAGAAGTCGGGCCACTGGGAGAAGTTCGGCCACGCCATGTTCACCTGTGAAACGGATGAGGGCGAGAGCCTGGCCGTCAAGCCGATGAACTGCCCCGGCCACGTGCAGATCTTCAACGTCGGCCAGAAGTCCTACCGCGACCTGCCGTTGCGCATGGGCGAGTTCGGCGCCTGCCACCGGTTCGAGCCTTCCGGCGGCCTGCACGGCATCATGCGGGTGCGGGCCTTCACGCAGGACGATGGCCACATCTTCTGCCGCGAGGACCAGATCGAGAGCGAGACGACGACGTTCGTGAAGCTGCTCTACCAGGTCTATGCCGACCTGGGCGTCGAGCTGCACAGCGTCAAGCTGGCCCTGCGGCCCGAGTTGCGGGCCGGCACCGACGAGGTCTGGGACATCGCCGAGAGCAAGCTGGAGCGGGCCGCCATCGCCGCCGGCATGAGCGTCGAAATGCTGCCGGGCGAGGGCGCCTTCTACGGTCCCAAGCTGGAGTTCCACCTCAAGGACGCCATCGGCCGGACCTGGCAGTGCGGCACGCTGCAGCTCGACTTCGTGCTGCCGGAGCGGCTCGACGCCGAATACGTCGGCGAGGACGGCCAGAAGCACCGGCCGGTCATGCTGCACCGGGCGATTCTCGGCACCTTCGAGCGGTTCCTCGGCATCATGATCGAGAACTACGGCGGGGCCTTCCCGCTGTGGCTGTCGCCGGTGCAGGTGGTGGTCGCGACGATCACCTCGGACGCCGACGACTTCGCACAGGCGACGGCCGCGAAGTTCAAGGCGGCGGGCCTGCGGGTCGAGACCGACGTCCGCAACGAGAAGGTCGGCTACAAGATCCGCGAACACAGCCTGGCCAAGGTCCCGGTCATCGCCGTGGTCGGCCGCAACGAAGCCGACGCCGGCCAGGTGGCCATCCGCCGCCTGGGCTCGCAGGAACAGACCATCCTGACGGTCGACGCCGCCATCGCGCTGCTGACGGCGGAAGCAACGCCGCCGGATCTGCGCTAACCGGACGCCTGCGCCGTTTCATCGGCGGCGCAGGCGGTCTCCGAGGCCCAGGCCAGTCCGAGGAAGGCCGCCGCCAGCATGCCGGCCAGATGCTCGATCAGCAGCGGCGTGAAGGCCAGCCGACCGTCCTCGAGCGGCTGGAACAGGCCGCCCTTCTGGCCCGCCCTGAGCACACTGTGCACCTGAGGCCGCGACACGCCGGCCCGCCGGGCGATCTCCGAAATGTTGGGCGCCAGCGGGCCGGTCGGCGGGAACACCCCGTCCGCGCAGGCCTGCAGCATAAGCTGGCCAAGGATGGTCATGCCGCCGTTGCGGTCGGAGATGACGTCCAAGGAGGGTCCCGGCGTCCGCGCCTCCAGCGCCGAGCCGAAGATCCGGCCATGAGCAGCCACCGTCGCCTCCATCACCGCCGGGCTGTCCCACCGCGCCAGGGCAGCCTCAGCGGCCGGCAGCACACGGGCGCAGATCTCCAGGTCGCGGCGGTAGCGGCTCCGGAAGAGGTCAAGAAGCTGCGCCGTCGGCTGGTAGGCCTTCGAGCGGCCGTCGGCGCTGTCGGCCGGGCGGATCAAGCCCGTGAACCGCAGGTAGATCAGGATGCGGTGCGCCCGGGTCTTGGTCGTCACCCCCAGCGGGGCCAGCCAGCGGGTCAGCGAGGCGTGAGTCAGCCCCTCCGGGGAGGCATGCAGCTGCAGGGCCCAGACGGCGCACATCCACTGCGCCAGATCGCGTACCTTCACGGCCAGGGCGTTCGCCTCGCCCGGCTGCGGCGCCCAGGCCGCCATGGCCGCCAGGGCGGCGCCCGGAAATTCAGGATGGCCCATGACCCGGGCCACCGCCTCGTCGGTCAGGATCGACCGCGCCAGGGCGCCGCCATCCCTGGTCGCCTCCGCGGCCGCTCTGCGTCGATCCTCGATGGCACCCATACGCCCGCACCACGCTTCCGGCGCCACGCTACCCGATCCGGTATGACCCTTCCGAATTATTTCACCGCCGCGACACCGCGACGCTGGCTGCCCTGGCGGGCGCGCGGCCCGATGGGCGCCGCTTCGTCGCACCGAGTCTTCACCACCGCTTAACGCCATCGGCCCAGACTCCGAACTCTGTAACCCAGGTCGGATTTCCTCTCCTTGCGCAGTCTCATCGCCGCCGTCGAGCGTATCGAGCCCCTGACCGTCTACGGTCGGGTGGCGGCCGTGAACGGGCTGCTGATCGAGGCGCGGGGCGGGCTTTCTCATCTCGCCGTCGGGGCCCGGGCCGAGATCACCCG
>SDZP01000118.1 GCA_004144935.1 Caulobacteraceae bacterium
CTCCCTGCTGCGCCCCCGCACCGGCCACCACGCCCCCGTCGGCAACGTCGAGCTGTTCTTCGACCTGATCTTCGTCTTCGCCATCACCCAGCTCAGCCACAGCCTGATCGAGCACCCGACCGCCGCCGGCCTGCTGCACACCGCCCTCCTGCTGGGCGCCGTCTGGTGGGTGTGGATCGACACCGCCTGGGTGACCAACTGGCTGGACGTCGACCGGCCGCTGATGCGCGGCGTGCTGTTCATCCTGATGGGGGCCGGGCTGGTGATGTCGGCGGCCCTGCCCAAGGCGTTCGGCGACAACGGCGTGACCTTCGGCCTGGCCCTGGCCTTCTTCCAGATCTTCCGCACCGGCTTCACCCTCTGGGCGGTGCGGGGCGACCGGGTCCTGCGCGAGAACTTCCAGCGCATCCTGGTCTGGCACGCCGCCGCCGCCCTGCTCTGGGCGGCCGGCGGTTTCGCGCCGGAGCAGTCGCGGCTTTGGGTCTGGCTCGCCGCCCTGGCGGTCGACAGCATCGCCCCGGCCCTCAACTTCCGGGTTCCGGGTCTCGGCCGCTCGCATACCGGCGACTGGACGGTGGAGGGTCATCACCTCTCCGAGCGGCTCAGCCTGTTCACCATCATTGCGCTCGGCGAATCCATCCTGGTCATGGGCGCTACCGCGGCCGGTCTCGACTGGTCATGGACCATCGCCGCCGCCCTGCTGGTCTCGTTCGTCGGCAGCGTCGCCATGTGGTGGATCTATTTCTCGGCCGCCGCCGGCGCCGCCACCGAGGCCATCGCCGGATCGTCCGACCCCGGCCGCATCGCCCGGCTGGCCTACACCTACGTCCACATCATTCCGATCGCCGGCATCATCGTCACGGCGGTCGGCGACGAGTGGGTGCTGCACCATCCGCTCGGTCACACCGATCCGAAGACCGCCTTGGCAGTGCTCGGCGGCCCGGCCCTCTATCTGCTGGGGGTCCTGCTGTTCAAGCTGGCCATCTTCGGCAAGGTCTCGCCCAGCCGGCTGGCGGGCCTTGTGATGCTGGCGGCCGCCGCGCCGTTCAGCCTGATGCTGCCGCCACTGGCCCTGGGGGCGATCGCGACGGGGGTGCTGATCGTGGTGGCGGCCTGGGAGACTATTGCCTTGAGGCGCGGGGCGACGTCAGCCTAGCTCCGCCACTTCAACGTCACGGCCTTCACCGGGTTGTCGAACGCCCGCCCGGCCGCCCGCGAAGCCGTCCATTCCTTCTTCAGCTGCTGGTACCACTTGGCCTGGGTGTCGGCGTCGTCGACCCACAGCAGGGCCGGGTCGTACTTCAGCCCCTCGTTCTGCAGGTTCACCATCGCCGCGTCCTGCCGCAGGAAGGCCCGCGCGCCGGCCGCCACGAAGGGCTTGAGGAACAGGAAGGCCGGGTGGTCGGACCACAGGATCTGGGTGATCCGCGTCGCCGTCTCATGGATCGGCGTCAGACAGGTCAGCGACAGCACCTGCCGCGCCCCGATGGTGATGTGCTCCCAGCGCAGCCCCGGCAGCCGGAAGGTGATCTCGGTCAGCGGCTCGCCGCCGAGGATGGCGTAGGCCCTGGAGTTCTTCGACGGCTCGTGCCGGATCATCGAGAAGCCGGCGTCGCGCGGCTCGAACTTCTTGGCCTTGTCGTGCTGGCTGCCCTTCGAGCGCCACCACCATTGCTGATGCACGTAAGGCCCGTGGGCGGGGTCCATCAGCCCGACCACCGCATGGTCGATATGGCTGTCGAAGACCATGCGGTCGACGATCTTCGGACCCCCGCCGACCACGCCCGGAAACTGCGGCGGCGGTTCGGCCGGCTCGCCGTCGAAGCGCGGATCGGACGCCATCCACACCCAGACCATGCCCTGGCTCTCGGCCACCGGATAGCGCTTCACGCGGATGCGGCTGACGTCCATCGCCTGGTCGGCGGTCAGCGACGGCACCGCCTGGCACTGGCCCGAGCGGCCGAACCGCCAGCCGTGATAGGGGCATTCGACGGATGTCTCGCCGTCCGCCTCGGTGGTGATCCGCCCGGCCGACAGCGGCGCCGCCCGGTGCGGGCAGACGTCGCGCAGGGCCAGCAGCTGTCCCTTGCGGTCCCGCCCGATCAGCACCGGCTCGCCCAGCAGTTCGTGCCGCGCCATGGCCCCCGGCTTCACGTCGCCGGACAGGGCCGCGAAGTACCAGATGTCGCGCAGGAACCCCGTCCCGAAGCGGGTCGCGGGGGCTTTCGCCTTGAGGGTTTCGCCGTCGGCCATGTCATGCTTCATACCGTCTGCGTCGCGCCGCGTCCAAGGCCGCGCATTGATGCAGCGCAAGCGGGCGACGCGCGTTGGTGCTAGGCTGCAGGAATGGTGGGCGCGTCGCGCCCCGATGGGAGGCTTCTCAAGCGATGAACCGTATGAGCTCGATGTTCCGCGTCCTGCCCGTCCTGCTGCTGGCCGCCGTGCTGGCCGGCTGCGGCGTCAACACCATCCCGACCAAGGACGAGGCCGTGAAGGCCGCCTGGGGCAACGTGCAGAATCAGTACCAGCGCCGCGCCGACCTGATCCCCAACCTCGTCGCCACGGTGAAGGGCTACGCCGCCCAGGAGAAGGACGTCCTGGTCGCCGTCACCGAGGCCCGGGCCAGCGCCACCCAGGTCAAGGTCGACGCCTCGACCATCACCGACCCGGCCAAGTTCGCCGAATACCAGGCCGCGCAGGACAATCTGTCCGGCGTGCTCGGCCGGCTGATGGTCATCCAGGAGCAGTATCCGGACCTCAAATCCAACGCCAACTTCCTGGCCCTGCAGAGCCAGCTGGAAGGCACCGAGAACCGCATCGGCGTGGCCCGCACCGACTACAACGAGGCTGTGCAGAGCTATAACACCTCCCTGCGCACCTTCCCGACCTCGCTCTGGGCCGCCACCTTCTACCGCGGCCAGAAGCCGGCCCTGCCGTTCCAGGCCGCCGCCTCGGCCCAGACCGCGCCGAGCGTGAACTTCGACGCCCCGCCCGCGCCGAAGGTGCAGTAACCGCCGATGGCCCGCGCCCTCAGAGGCTGGTTGATCGGCCTGGCGCTGGCCTTGCTGGCGGCGCCGGTGCTGGCCGCGCCGCCGACCTTCCCGACCCTGACCGGCCGGGTGGTCGACAACGCGGGCCTGCTCTCGCCCGCCGTCGAAGCCGATCTCACGCGCAAGCTCGAGGGCCTGCAAGCCGCCACCGGCCGCCAGCTGGTCGTCGTCACCCTGCCCGACCTCGGTGGACTGGAAATCGAGGACTACGGCTACCGGCTCGGCCGCGCCTGGGGCCTTGGCGACGCCAAGGCCGACAACGGCGCCCTGCTGATCGTCGCCCCCAACCAGCGGGCGGTGCGCATCGAGGTCGGCTATGGCCTCGAGCCCTTCCTGACCGACGCCCTCTCCAGCGTCATCATCAACAGCGCCATCCTGCCGAAGTTCAAGGCCGGCGACATGCAGGGCGGCATCGTCGCCGGAACCGACAGCCTGATCCAGCAGCTGACCCTGCCGGTCGGCGAAGCCCGGGCCCAGGTCAAGGCGGCCGAGGCGCCGGCCCGGGCGAGCGGCGGCGGCGGCTTCCCGGTCTGGCTCTTCCCGATCATCCTCTTTGTCATCATCGTCATCCTCAGCCGCCTCGGCGGCCGTGGACGGCGCCGCTCCGGCCTCGGCGCGGCCCTGCCCTGGATCCTGCTCAACGCCGCGACCAGCAGCGGCGGCTGGAGTGGCCGCGGCAACGGCGGCGGCTGGTCGGGCGGCGGAGGCGGCTTCTCCGGCGGCGGCGGATCGTTCGGCGGCGGCGGCGCAACGGGGCGGTGGTGACATGCAGCTGACCCCGCAGGACCAGAGCCGCATCGCCGCGGCCGTGGCGACCGCCGAGACCCGTACGGCCGGCGAGATCTACTGCGTCGTCGCCCCCCGCGGGTCGGCGTACCGCGAGGTCCCCATTGTCTGGGCGACCCTGCTCGCGCTGGGTCTGCCGCCGTTGGCCTTGCTGGCCGGCTTCCGGCCCCGCGCCATCGAAGGCCTGCTCGGCGGCTGGACCGTCGGCCATGAGCTGGCGGTCGGGCACACCGTGCTGGCGGCCCTGGCCGCCTACATCGGCCTGCAGCTGGCCGTCTTCATCCTGGTCCTGCTGGCCATGATGATCCCCGCCGTCCGCCGCTTCGCGACCCCGGGGCCCTTGAAGACCGAACGCGTCCGCCGCGCCGCCCTCGACCAGTTTCTCAGCCATGGCCTGCACCAGACACAGGACCGCACCGGCGTCCTGATCTTCGCCTCGCTGGAGGAACGCCGCGCCGAGGTCATCGCCGACGAGACGATCTACCTCGCCGCCCCGCCCCAGGTCTGGGAGGAGGTCGTGGCCCTGCTGGTGACCGGCCTCAGAAGCGGCGACCTCGCCGGCGGCTACCTGGCGGCCATCGCAAGATCCGGCGACATCCTGGCGGCGCATGTCCCGCCCCGCGCCACCAACCCCAACGAACTGTCCGACCGCATCGTCGTGCTGGACGAGCGCTAGGACTGAAATCCCACCCTCCGCTTATCCCGGCGAATGCCGGGATCCATTTCGTAGGGCGCCACGTCTGCGCGCCAACACCGTCAGCGGTTCTTGAGGCTGCCCGCCTATCCCTGGATGCGTCGAGATCTGTGAACGGGGTCCCGGCCTTCGCCGGGATGAGCGGGCGAGGAATTAATCGCCCGTCCGCTCGCGCTTGCGCACGTACATGGTGGCGTCCGCCTCGGCCAAAGCCGTCTCCGGATCGGCCCCCGGCTCGATCTGGCGCACCCCGGCGGTGATGTGCAGCGGCGCCGACCAGTCGCCGAAGGTTACCGGCGCGCTCTCGATCACCCTGACCAGGCTGGCGGCCTTGGCGGTCGCCGTCGCCAGGTCGGCCTGCACCAGGATGACGGCGAATTCGTCGCCGCCCAGGCGCCCGACGATGTCGCTGTCGCGCACATTGGCCACCAGCCGCTCGGCCACGGTCCTTAAGGCCGCATCGCCGGCCGCGTGGCCGAAGCGGTCGTTGACGCTCTTGAAGCCGTCGAGGTCGAAATAGACGAGGGAGGCGTCGGCCCCGTAGCGCGCCGCGAAGGTCGAGATCCGGCCCAGTTCGCGCATGAAGGCCCGCCGGTTCAGCACCGGGGTCAGCACGTCGCGGTCAGCCAGGCCCTCCAGCTCCGACAGCTGGCCCTTCAGCCGCCCGACCTCGCCGCGCAGGTCGTCGATTTCGCCCAGCAGGGTCTTCAGCGCCCCCTGCACGCTGGGGGTCAGCTCGGCTTCGGTGAGGCCGAGAAATCCGGCCTTGTCGGCCTCCGACACGGCCCCGGTGGCCTGCGCCCCGGCGGCGGTCAGGGCACGCCGGCGGATCGCCGAAAAGGCCTCCGCTCTCGCGCCGGAAATCTTCATGGCAGAATCATCCTTCGCCCACCCCGACGATGATTCTGATCCATCGGTTGCGGCGCAACAAGGGCTGCTATACTTCGCGCCTTTCCGTTTGAGGATGTGACATGAGCGCAGCGGCGCCGGTGGCGATCATCATGGGCAGTCGATCCGACTGGCCGACGATGAAACATGCGGCCGACAGCCTGGAGGCGCTCGGGGTCGCCTACGAGACCCGGGTGGTCTCCGCCCACCGCACTCCCGACCGACTCTATGCCTTCGCCAAGGGCGCCAAGGCGGCCGGTCACAAGGTGATCATCGCCGGAGCCGGCGGCGCCGCCCACCTGCCGGGCATGACCGCCTCGATGACCGACCTGCCCGTGCTGGGCGTGCCCGTGGAGAGCAAGCTTCAGAACGGTCTCGACAGCCTGCTGTCCATCGTCCAGATGCCCGGCGGCATTCCGGTCGCCACCCTGGCGGTCGGCGTCGCCGGGGCCAAGAACGCCGGCCTGCTGGCCGCCCAGATCCTGGCCCTGTCCGACGAGGGGCTCGCGGAGCGCCTGGCCGCCTACCGGGCCCGGCAGACCGAAGCCGTCGCCGAAACCGTCGAGGACTAGCGGTGGTCGCCGCTTCCAAAGCCCTCCCCCTCGATGGGGGAGGGTTGGGTGGGGGTGCAGCCTCGCGGCGTCCGGAAATGCTCCGTTGGGCGATGACGCCTGTTGAGTTTCACCTGGCCCTGCCGGTGCGAACACCCCCAACCCCGACCCTTCCCCCATCGAGGGGGAAGGGAGACTTGCGAGCCGCCTAGATGTCCGCGCCCTTCCCCCTGCCGCCCGGCTCCACCATCGGCATCCTCGGCGGGGGACAGCTGGGGCGCATGCTGGCCCTGGCCGCCGCCCGCCTCGGCCTCGATGTCGTCATCTACACCCCCGACGAGGACAGCCCCGCCTCCCGCGTGGTGCGCGAGACCATCGTCGCCCCCTATGACGAGCCGGTCAGCCTGGCCGCCTTCGCCCGCCTCTGCGACGTCATCACCTACGAGTTCGAGAACGTCCCGGCCGCCACCGTCGACACCCTGATCGATCTCGGGGCCCAGGTGGCCCCCGGCCCCATGGCCCTGGCCGTCGCCCAGGACCGGGTCGCCGAGAAGACCTACCTCAACGCCGTCGGCGCCCCCACCGTCGCCTTCGCCGCCATCGACGGCCCTGACGACATCCCCGCCGCCGCCCAGGCGCTCGGCCATCCGGCCCTGCTGAAGACCCGCCGCGAGGGCTACGACGGCAAGGGCCAGGTCTGGATCGAGAAGCTGGCCGACGAGGCGGCGGCCTTCGACGCCATCGGCGGCAAGCCGGCCATCCTCGAGGCCCGCGCCGACTTCGTGCGCGAGCTGTCCGTCATCGCCGCCCGTGGCCGCGACGGCGAGACCGCCGTCTATCCGATCGGCGAGAACCACCACGAGGGCGGCGTCCTGCGCCGCACGGTGGCGCCCGCCGCCGCCGAGCGGCCGCTGCTCGACCAGGCCGAGCGCATCGCCCTGCAGATCATGGACGGCCTGGACTATGTCGGGGTCATCGGCGTCGAACTGTTCCAGCTCGCCGACGGCCAGCTGCTGGTCAACGAGATCGCCCCCCGCGTCCACAACACCGGCCACTGGACCCAGGACGGCTGCGGCGTCGACCAGTTCGAACAGCACATCCGCGCCGTCGCCGGCTGGCCGCTTGGCTCGACGGCGGCCCTGGCGCGGGTGGAAATGCTCAACCTGCTGGGCGAGGAGGCGGAGACCTGGGCCAAACTCGCCGCCGACCCGGACACGCGGCTGCATCTTTACGGCAAGCGCGAGATCGTGGCGGGCCGCAAGATGGGCCACGTCAACAGGATGCGGGGGCCGGTCTAGGGACCAGGTCGCTCTCCCCGATCACCCTGACGAACGTCAGGGTCCACAGGCCGGCGCCGGCGCGGCCGGTTCAGCCGACCCGGAAGGCCCAGATCGGCCCCGTCCAGCGCACGCCGTCGCCTGCGCGGCAAACCATATCCCGGCCGCCGTTCTCCCGGATCGCCCGCGGCCAGAAGACCTTCGCCGCCGCGTTCCGCTCGACGATGGCGATTTCCCACAGCCCGGGATGCCTGCCGAAGATCTGCGCCAGCGCCTGCGTCCCCACCCCGGCCTTGCGGAACTTCCGGGCCACGAAGAACTCGCCCATGTGGGCGTCGTTGGCCGCCCCGCGATGGCTCTCGCGATTGATCAGGGCGAACCCGGCCGCCTTGCCGTCCACCTCGATCAGCAACGGCCAATAGCCCTCGTCCCGCCAGTACGGATCGAGCGGATAGGCGTCGAACAGCCCGTCGTCCCGCACGTCGAAGCGATCCGACCCGGCCGGCTCGAACTCCGAAAAGTCGTAGGTATAGAACTGCAGCAGGCCTTCGATCAGCGGCCGCTCATGGGCCGCCGCCGGCCGGACGACGACGGTCACGGCCGCCCGTAACGGATCGAGGCCAGCGCCCCCGCCACTTCCCGCGCCAGGTCGGCGGGCTTCAGACCCGCCTTCCACTTCTCGAAGTCCATCACGTTCTGGATGCGGGCGTCGAGATAGGCCAGCGCCGCCTCCCGCCCGGACGCCAGGTCGATGGCCGTGGTCGAGACCAGGATGGCCGAGAGAATCGCCCGCTTGGAATAGTGGTTTTCGTCGGTGGCCGTATCCCCGGCCCAGCGCCACAACAGATCGGCGCTCTCCCAGGCCAGCCGCAGGGCCAAGGGCAGGTTGAGCGGCAGGGCCAGATAGCCCGCCCAACGCCGCAGCGCCTCGCGGTCCCGTCCCGCCGCCTCCAGCCGCGCCTCGACGGCGGCGCGGATGCGCTGGCGGATCTTCAGGCTTGCCGGGTCGGGCAGGGCGGCCAGGGCGGCCGCGTCATGGCGGCGCGACAGCAGGGCGGCGAGATCCCGCGGCCCGTGCGGCAGCAACAGGTCGGTCTCGCCAGTGCTCAGGCCCGCCTTGCGCCCGGCGGCCAGGGTCATCGGCCGCGTCCAGCCCATATGGACACAGAGCGGCAGGGCGTTGGCCAGGATGGCGCTCTCGGTCTCGGCGGCCCAGTCCGGGGCGCTGGCAGGGTTTTCGGCGGCGGCGATCATGGGCCTCACTCTATACGTCTCTGTGGCGGGCTGGCGACAAGCCGTTGATCCGACTCATTGATTGGCGCCCAACCGTGGACAAGGCCGCCCGCCTCTGCTATCCCGCGCGCCTTGCTCGGTCAGGGTTTCCCCGTCCGGGTCCGCAGATATTTGTTTTCGACCGCCCTGCCGCGCAGGCGTGCGGCGGGCAGCCGAAGGAGAGATACCCCTGGTTCAGATTTTCGTCCGCGACAACAATGTCGACCAGGCGCTTAAGGCCCTGAAGAAGAAAATGCAGCGCGAAGGCTCGTTCCGCGAGATGAAGCGTCACGTGCATTATGAAAAGCCTTCGGAAAAGCGCGCCCGCCAAAAGGCCGAGGCCGTCCGTCGCGCCCGCAAGCTGGCCCGCAAGCGCGCCCAGCGTGAAGGCCTGATCGCCGCCCCGAAGAAGCCCCCGGGCCGGTAGGCCTGGCGCTTTTGCGTTGAAGTTCGAAAGGGCCGTCCCTCTGGGGCGGCCCTTTTGGTTTGTGCTGCAGGTCCTCCCCCTCTCGGGGGAGGTGGCAGTCGCGTAGCGGCTGACGGAGGGGGTCATCACGGACCTTCGCGGCGGCTCATACAGGCAACTGCACCACCGGTGCGGACCCCCTCCACCACCGCCTGCGGCGGCGGTCCCCCTCCCCCGAGAGGGGGAGGAACTGAAGGACCTACTTGATCCGCACCCGCGCCTTCGCCTCCCGCCCGGCCGCGTCCACCACCTTCACCGCATAGAACCCCGGCGCCGCCGGCCGCCAGATCGGCCGGCCGCTGACCGGCTCCACGGCAACCGGCGCGCCGTCGATGTACCAGCTCAGCCCCTCGTCCCCGGCCGCCAGCGCCAGCCCGCGCGAGCCCGGCCCGAAGG
>SDZP01000119.1 GCA_004144935.1 Caulobacteraceae bacterium
CCCTCGTGGCCTGGGCGGCCGCGCCGCAGCCGTCCCACCCCATCTCGACCGCCTTCTATTCCGGCACCTGGTACGAGGTCGCGCGCACGCCCAACAGCAATCAGAAGGACTGCCAGGCCCCGACCAGCCAGTTCACCTCGGCCGCCGGCGGCAAGTACCTGATGACCCAGACCTGCCGGAAAGGCTCACCCTCGGGCGCCGCCAAGGTGTTCAAGGCCGAGGGCCAGATCGTGCCCGGCAGCGGCAACGCCAAGTTCAAGGCGAAGTTCTTCGGGCTGGTGAACCAGGAGTACTGGATCCTCGACACCGCCGGCGACCAGAGCTGGGCGATCATGGCCACGCCGGGCGGCAACTACGTCTGGCTGATGTCGCGCAAGGCGGTGATGGCCCCCGCGGCCAAGGCGGCGGCGATCGCGCGCATCAAGGCGCTGGGCTACAACACCGCCAAGCTGGAGATGCCGAGGCAGCCGCCGGCCTAGGCGAGTCTTGACCCGGAACACAACCGGAACATAGAGTGCGGCCATGGAGGCCGTTCTCACCCTCGTCACCCTCAGCCGCCCGGAGACCACCTCGGCGGTGACTCGCGGCGCCGCGCGGCTGGTGGCGTCGATGGGCTATGCGCCCCTGGCCGAGGTCGGGTTGCCCAACGGGCGGCGGGCCGACCTGATGGCCCTTGGGCCGAAGGGGGAGATCGTCATCGTCGAGGTGAAGTCGAGTCCCGAGGACTACCTCTGCGACCGCAAGTGGGGGGACTACCTGCCCTACTGCGACGCCTTCTACTTCGCGGTCGGGCCGGACTTTCCGCAGCGCCTGCTGCCGGAGGAACCGGGACTGATCGTCGCCGACGGCTTCGGCGGGGCGGTGGTGCGGGACGCGGTTTTGACGCCGCTGGTCACGGCGCGGCGCAAGGCCCTGACCCTGGCGTTCGCGAGGCTGGCGGCGATGCGGGCCGGGGCGGCGCAGTAGCTGCTACTTCGGGGCCCGCTTGGCCAGGATACGCTGCAGCGTTCGCCGGTGCATCGACAGCCGTCGGGCCGTTTCCGAGACATTGTGGTTGCAGAGCTCATAGACCCGCTGGATGTGCTCCCAGCGTACCCGGTCGGCGCTCATCGGCTTTTCGGGCGGACTGGGGCTTTCGCCGGCCTGGGCCAGCAGGGCGCGGACCACGTCATCGGCGTCGGCGGGCTTGGCCAGGTAGTCGATGGCGCCGGCCTTCACCGCCGCCACGGCGGTGGCGATGTTGCCGTATCCGGTCAGCATGACGACGCGCGACTCGGGCCGAACCTCCCGGATGGTCTCCACCGCTTTCAGGCCCGAACCGTCGTCCAGCTTCAGGTCGACGACGGCGTAGGCCGGCGGATGGGCGCGGACCGCGGCGATGCCCTCGGCGACGCTGCCGGCCAGGGTCACCACGAAGCCGCGTTGCTCCAGGGCCCGGCCGAGCCGGGTTCGCAGGGGGGCGTCGTCGTCCAGAACCAGCAGGGACTTGTCGGGCAGGGCGGCGATGGTCTCGGAAACGTCTGTCATGGTATTGAGGCAACTCCCACAATCCGAATCCCGGCACGCTCTATAGGCGCATTAAACCTTCGGGCGAGCAACGTTCAACAAGCGCGCTACTCGACGCGAACCTCCAGGGCCTCGCGGGCCCAGCGGACAGTGACCACTGCGCCGCCGGCCTTGCCATTGCGAAACGTCACCACCCCGCCGGTTCGTTCCATCAGCGTCTTTGAAATGAAGAAGCCCAGCCCCATGCCGATGTGGCCGCTGCGCGACCCCTCCGCCCCCGGACGGCTGGTGACATAGGGCTCGCCCAGCTTGGCGAGGATATCCGGGGCAAAGCCCGGGCCGTCGTCCTTGACCTCGAGGGTGATGTTGCGGTCGTCGAAGCGGGCGGTGATCAGCACCTCGGAGCGGGCGAAGTCGACGGCGTTCTCGACGAAGCTGGTCAGGGCGTGCAGCACCTCGGGCAGGCGGCGGACATCGGGCGGATCCTCGCCCCGCGGGCCGCTGATCACCGCCTCGACGCGGACCTCGGGCTCCTTGGTGTGGGGGGCGACGGCCTCCTCGACCAGCTGGCCGAGACTCATGTGGCCGTGGACGTCGTCGGTGGCGTCCGGGTCGGCGGTCAGGCGGCGGAGGATGTCCCGGCAGCGCTCGGCCTGGCTGACCAGCAGGTCGGCGTCCTCCTTGGCCGGCGTGCCTTCGGGCGCGGCGCGGGCCATTTCCTTGGCGACGATGGAGATGGTGGCCAGGGGTGTGCCCAGCTCATGGGCCGCCGCCGCCGCCAGCGCGCCGAGGGCCGAGAGGCGCTGTTCGCGGGCCAGTACGGCATTGGTGGTGTCCAGCGCCAGCTCCATGCGGGCAGCCTCGCTGGCCGCCTGCCAGGCGTAGCCGGCGCAGAAGGCGATGCCGAGCAGGCGGCTGAGGACGTTGCCGATGCGGTTGAGCAACGGCACCGCAAAGGGCGTCGCCTCGGGGGCCGGCAGCGGCAGGGCGCTGATCGACAGCAGGATCGTGCAGGCGCTGGCCAGCAGGGCCAGGCCAAGCACATGGCGAAACGGCAGGGTGGCGGCGGCCAGGACCACCGGGGCGATGATCAGCAGCGAGAAGGGATTGATGGTGCCGCCGGTAAGGTAGAGCAGGCCGGCCAGTTGCAGGATGTCGAAACCGATCTGGGCGGTGGCCTCCCAGTCGGCGACCTGACGCTGGGTGGAGGCCGAGGCCAGGTGAACGAGGACATTCATCCAGGCCGACAGGGCGATCAGGGTCAGGCAGGCGGCCAGCGGCAGGTCGAAGCCCAGCACGAAGCGGACGAACAGCACCGAGGCCAGCTGGCCGGCGACCGTCAGCCAGCGGACCATGACCAGGGTGCGGATGCGCAGGCGGGCCCTGCGGCTGCCGCCGAAGTCCCACAGGGTGGGCGCGACGGCTTGCACGCCGTCGTCCTCCGGCCTATCGAGGCCGCGCCTTTCGGCGTCCGGTGACGGGGGCTGAAGGATGCTCATGTGGCGGAAGATGCACCCAATCTTGGTCCACGCGCCACCCTGGGAGGAAAGATGACCCGAACCCGCATGATCCTCTGGGGCGCGGTGGCGCTCGGCCTGGTGGCGGTGATGGTCCTGGCCTTCAGCGCCGGCGCCTTCCGGCCCAAGGCGGCGCCCGCCGACGTCGGCGGGCCGTTCAGCCTGGTCGACCAGACGGGCCGGCCGGTGACCGAAAAGGTGCTGAACGGCCAGTGGAACATGGTCTTCTTCGGCTTCACCTACTGCCCCGACATCTGTCCCGGAACGCTGCAGAACCTCATTAGGGTCAAGGACCAGCTGGGTCCGGCCGGCAAGGACGTGCGGATCGTCTTTGTTTCGATCGATCCGGGCCGTGACCGGCCGAAAGCCATCGCCGACTGGCTGGAGGCCAACGGGGCCCCGGCCGGCACCCTGGGCCTGACCGGAACCCAGGAAGAGGTCGACAGGGCGGTGAAGGCCTACAAGGCGGTCGCCAACAAGGTCGGCGAGGGGCCTGACTACACCATGGACCACTCGACGGTCGTCTATCTGATGGATCCGCGCGGGCGTTTCGCCCGCCCCCTGCCCTACAGCCTGCCCGACGAGATCGTCACCCAGGTGAAGGCAGCCAAGCGCGGCGACTGACCGTACCGGCCCTGCAAGAACGGCGCCGGTTTAAGCGGCCTGTTAACCAACCTGCCCCAAGCTGCGCCTTTCCACATACGCGGCTCGGGAGGGCTGATCTTTGTCGCTCGGTCCGAGACTTGAACTCCGGCAAGGCCAGGGGCTGGTCATCACCCCCCAGCTGCAGCAGGCGATCAAGCTGCTGCAGCTGTCCAACATCGAGCTGGAGGCCTTCGTCGAGGCCGAACTGGAGCGCAATCCGCTGCTGCAGCGGGACGCCGAGCCCGAAGCCGAGCCGGACGCCCCCAGGGTCGACCGGGCCGAGACCGCCTCGGACGAGATGCCCGACAGCGCCGCCACCGCCGACATGGACGGCGGCCAGGAAGACATGAGCCCCGGAGAGCGCGATTCCCGCGAGCATGACGGCGGCGAGGCCGGCGACGGCGGCGGGGCCATCGACTGGTCGCGCGCGGGCAAGGGCGGCAGCTTCGAGAGCGAAGACGATTTCGAGGGCCGGCTGTCCAAGGAAAAGACCCTCGGCGAGCATCTGCACGACCAGCTGGCGGTCGCCGGCCTGAGCGAGGCCGAGCGCGGCGTCGCCGCCGTGCTGATCGACGCGGTCGACGAGGGCGGCTACCTGCGCGCCGACCTGGGGGAGATCAGCGAGCGGCTCGGCTGCGGCCTGCCGTTCGTCGAGGGGGTGCTGAGCGTCCTGCACGGCTTCGAGCCGACGGGGGTCCTGGCCCGCGACGTACGCGAATGCCTGTCGCTGCAGCTGCGCGAGAAGGACCGGCTGGATCCGGCCATGGAAGCCCTGCTGGCCAACCTCGACCTGCTGGCCCGCCGCGACATGGCGAGCCTGAGGAAGGCCTGCGGCGTCGACGACGAAGACCTGCGCGACATGATCGGCGAGCTGAAGGCCCTGACCCCCCGCCCGGGCGCGGCCTTCGGCGGCGAGCCGGCCCATGCGGTGTCGCCCGACGTCTATGTCCGCGAGGGGCCCGGCGGCCTGTGGCACGTGGAACTGAACACCGACACCCTGCCCCGCGTGCTGGTCGACCAGCGCTATCACGCCCGGGTCAGCGGCGGGGCCCGCACCGAACAGGACAAGGCCTTCCTCAGCGACTGCATGGCCAGCGCCAGTTGGCTGGTCCGCAGCCTCGACCAGCGGGCCCGCACCATCCTCAAGGTGGCCAGCGAGATCGTCCGCCAGCAGGACGGCTTTCTGGCCTATGGCGTGCAGCACCTGCGGCCGCTGAACCTGAAGACCGTGGCCGACGCCATCGGCATGCATGAGTCGACGGTCAGCCGGGTGACCAGCAACAAATACATCGCCACCCCGCGCGGCCTGTTCGAGCTGAAGTTCTTCTTCACCGCCTCGATCGCCAATTCCGGCGGCGGCGAGGCCCATTCGGCCGAGAGCGTGCGCCACCGCATCCGCCAGCTGATCGAGACCGAGCGCAACGAGGCCGAGGTGCACAGCGACGACACCATCGTCGACATCCTCAAGGAGGCCGGGGTGGACATCGCCCGCCGCACGGTGGCCAAGTATCGCGAGGCGATGCGTATTCCGTCGTCGGTGGAACGCCGCCGGGCCCTGCGGGCCGCGGTCTAGGACCGAACGCGGCGTTGGAGCGTTGACGCTCCGGAGACCGCATGGACGAGCAGCACGATCATCAGGAGCGCAAGCTCACCCTGTCGGAGGTGATGGGCGAGATCGCGGCCGATACCGACCCGCGCGTCACCCTCGGCGAGATCATCCATCGGCTCGGCCACCGCGCCTTCGGGGCGATGTTCTTCGTCTTCGCGGCCCCCAACTGGCTGCCCATGCCGCCGGGCGCCTCGACCTTCCTGGGCGCGCCGCTGGTGTTGATGACGCCGCAGATGATCTTCGGCGTGCGCGGGCCCTGGCTGCCCAATTTCATCGACGAGCGGCCGATCAAGCGCCAGCACATGGCCGACGCCTTCCAGAAGCTGATTCCCTGGCTGCAGAAGGTGGAAAAGCTGTCGCGGCCGCGGCTGACCTTCCTGTTCGGCCCGGTCGGCGACCGGATGATCGCCTTCGTCTGCTTCCTGCTGTCGCTGGTCCTCATCCTGCCCATACCGCTCGGCAACATGGCCCCGGCGGCGGCCATCGCCATCTTCGGCCTGGCGATGATCCAGCGCGACGGCATCCTGGCCCTCATCGCCTACGCCATCAGCGGTCTCAGCCTCGGCCTGCTGTTCATCGGCGGGAAGGTGGCGATCGAGGGCGTCGAGAAGCTGATCGAGATGGCCGACCGGCTGATGGCCGGCTGGGCGGGGTGACCTCACAAAAGGGCGAGGTAACCTCGGTTTTCTTGACACCATCCCGGGGCAGGCGCGTTCTTGTCGGTATGCAAATCCAAGTCGCTGGCAAACAAGTCGATGTCGGCGCGGCCCTCAGGGACCGCATCACCGACGACCTCTCCAACAGCATCGGCAAGTACTTCGATCGCGGCGGCGCGGCCGACGTGACCGTCAGCCGGGCGGGCCACGGGTTCCGCGTCGACTGCGCCCTGGCCCTGGATTCCGGGCAGCGGCTGCAGAGCCACGGGGCCGGCGGCGACGCCCATGCCGCCTTCACCGACGCGCTGGGCAAGATCGAGACCCGCGTGCGCCGCTACAAGCGGCGCCTGAAGGACCACAGCCCGGCGGCCAACGCCAAGCAGGAAGAACGGGCCACCTACACCACCCTGCGCTCGCCCGACGACTCCGGCGACGACATCGACTGGGACGCGGAAGACGGCACGCCGAACGGCGCGCCGAGCGCCATGGTCATTGCCGAAAATGACACCCAGGTGAAAACTTTGACCGTTTCCGGGGCGGTTATGGAACTGGACTTGACTGAATCGCAAACAATTGTGTTTAGAAACGCCGCGCACGGCGGATTGTCCGTCGTCTATCGTCGGGCCGACGGCAATATCGGCTGGATCGATCCCGAACGCACCAGTCGCGGCGGGAACAATTCCAGCGCCAAGGGGTAGGGACCCCGAGGCGCTGTTCGCACCGCCCAGTAACCCTTTTTCCAAGTTCCGAGCCCATGAACATCGGTCAACTGCTTGAGGCCCGCGCCATCGTCCCCCGGGCGAGTGGTGGGTCCAAGCGCCAGGTCCTGTCCGTCATCGCCGATGTCGCGGCCCGCAGCTGGGGCCTCGACCAGGCCGCCGTGCTCGACGCGCTGCTCGAGCGCGAGGCGGCCGGTTCGACCGGCGTCGGCCACGGCGTGGCCGTGCCGCACGCGCGGCTGGAAGGCCTGGACCGCATGCGGGCGGTCTTCGTGCGGCTTGAAACCCCCATCGCCTACGAGGCCGTCGACGGCGCCAAGGTCGACCTGCTGTTCGCCCTGCTGGCGCCGGCGGCGGACTCCACGGCCGAGCACCTGCGGTCCCTGGCCCGTGTCTCGCGGATGATGCGCCAGGCGGACCTGCGGGCCCAGCTGCGCCACGCCCGCACCGCCGAGGCCATCCTGGCCCTGCTCGAACGCGAGGCTCAGCCCTCGGCGGCTTGAGCCCTGGGCTGCGGCCTGTCCGCGCCGAGAAAATTCCAGATCGCGTTCATTTCGGCGTCGGTGGTCAGGTTGTTGTGGTCCACCCCGGGCATGCGCAGAAAGCGCTTGGGCGCAGGGGCGGCCTCATAGAGGGCCTCGCCCAGCGCAAAGGGAATGGTCTGGTCGCGGTCGCCGTGGACGATCATGATCGGCATCCGGACAGCGGCGATCAGCTTGCGGCTGTCGAACCGGTCCTGCATCAGGGCGTCGACCGGAATCCAGGCGAAGTGCGGCCGGGCGACATCGACGGTGCTGGTGTAGGGCGCCTCGAGAACCAGGGCGCGGGCCTGATGGGTGGCCGCCAGCCGGACGGCGACGCCGGTGCCGAGACTGTAGCCGTTGATGACAATGCTCTGCGGCCTGTGCCGCGCTGACAGCCAGTCCCAGGCCGCGACGGCGTCCATGGCCAGTCCCACCTCGCTCGGCGTGCCGGTCGAGCCGCTGAAGCCGCGATAGCCTACGGCGAGAAACCCGGCGCCGCGCTCCGACCATAGCCGGTATCGCCACTCGTAGACCGACAGGCCCAGGGCGTTGCCGGGGAAGAACAGAAAGACCGGCTGCCCAGGCTCCGGCGGCAGGTACCAGCCAACGAGGGTTTCGCCGTCCCGGGTCTTCAGGCCGACCTTCCGGATCGGCGGTCCGTCCGGGTCGATGACCTGAGGCCGGGGGTCCGGCTGGTAGAGGAAGCGGCGCTGATTGGCGAACACGTAGCCGACCACGCCGCCATACATGACGGCTGCGACCAGGACGGTAAGGAGCGCAAACCGCAGGGCCGGCGGAAGGGGTTTGCGCGCCGTCACCTACAACCCCTTGAGAATCCCCTCGACCATCTTCTTGGCGTCCCCGAACAGCATCATCGTGTTGTCGCGGAAGAAGAGTTCGTTCTCGACGCCGGCGTAGCCCGAACTCATGCCGCGCTTGATGAACAGCACGGTGCGGGCCTTTTCGACATCGAGGATGGGCATGCCGTAGATGGCGCTGGTCTTGTCGGTCTTGGCGGCCGGGTTGGTGACATCGTTGGCGCCGATGACGAAGGCGACGTCGGCGGTGGAGAATTCGGAGTTGATGTCCTCCAGCTCGAAGACCTCGTCGTAGGGGACATTGGCTTCCGCAAGCAGCACGTTCATGTGGCCGGGCATGCGGCCGGCGACCGGGTGGATGGCGTACTTCACCTCGACGCCCTCCTCCTTCAGCTTGTCGCCCATCTCGCGCAGGGCGTGCTGGGCCTGGCTGACGGCCATGCCGTAGCCGGGGACGATGATCACCTTGGAGGCGTTCTTCATGATGAAGGCGGCGTCCTCGGCGCTGCCCTGCTTGACGGGCCGGGTCTCGACCTTGCCGCCGGCCGCGGCGGCGCTGTCGTCGGCCCCGAAGCCGCCGAGAATGACCGAGATGAAGCTGCGGTTCATCGCCTTGCACATGATGTAGCTGAGGATGGCCCCCGAGCTGCCGACCAGGGCCCCGGTGATGATCAGGGTGACGTTCTCGAGCGTGAAGCCCAGGGCCGCCGCCGCCCAGCCGGAATAGCTGTTCAGCATCGAGACGACGACCGGCATGTCGGCGCCGCCGATCGGGATGATCAGGGTGATGCCGATGATCAAGCTGAGAGCGAAGATGGCCCAGAAGGCCCATTTGGCCTGGCCGCCGGTGAACACCAGGTAGCCGACCAGAGCGACGATGGCGACGCCGAGCACGATGTTGAGCAGGTGGCGGGCCGGCAGCAGGATCGGCGCGCCGCTCATGTTGCCGTTCAGCTTGGCGAAGGCGATGACCGAGCCGGTGAAGGTGACCGCCCCGATGGCGAGGCCGAGGCCCAGTTCGATCAGCGACTGGGCGTGGATGTGCGTGGCGTCGCCGATGCCGTAGGCTTCCGGCGCGTAGATGGCGGCGACGGCGACCAGGCAGGCGGCCATGCCGACCAGGCTGTGGAAGGCGGCGACCAGCTGCGGCATGGAGGTCATGGCCACGCGGCGGGCGATGATCGCCCCGATGCCGCCGCCGACCACCACCCCGGCCAGGATCAGGCCGATGGTGACTGGATCGAGCAGCTTCTGGCTCCACAGCACCAGCAATGTGGTGCCGATGGCGATGGCCATGCCGATCATGCCGTTGCGGTTGCCCGCCTGGCTGGTGGTGGGGCTCGACAGGCCCCGAAGGGCCAGGATGAAGAGGA
>SDZP01000517.1 GCA_004144935.1 Caulobacteraceae bacterium
GTTCACGGCCGGGCGGATGCCCTGGAAGAACAGGTCGGTTTCCAGGAAGATCTGGCCGTCGGTGATCGAGATGACGTTGGTCGGAATGTAGGCCGAGACGTCGTTAGCTTGGGTTTCGATGACCGGCAGGGCGGTCAGCGAGCCCGAGCCGTTGTCTTCGTTCAGCTTGGCGGCCCGTTCCAGCAGGCGGCTGTGCAGGTAGAAGACGTCGCCCGGGTAGGCTTCGCGGCCCGGCGGGCGGCGCAGCAGCAGGGACATCTGGCGGTAGGCCACGGCCTGCTTGGAAAGGTCATCATAGATGATCAGGCCGTGCATGCCGTTGTCGCGGAAGAACTCGCCCATGGCGCAGCCGGCGAACGGCGCCAGGAACTGCAGCGGGGCCGGCTCGGAGGCGGTGGCGGCGACAACGATGGTGTATTCCATCGCGCCGGCTTCCTCGAGCGTCTTGACGATCTGGGCGACCGTCGAGCGCTTCTGGCCGATGGCGACGTAGATGCAGTAGAGCTTGGCGCTCTCGTCATCGCCGGCGTTGGCGGCCTTCTGGTTGAGGATGGCGTCGATGGCGATGGCGGTCTTGCCGGTCTGACGGTCACCGATGATCAGTTCGCGCTGGCCGCGGCCGATCGGGATCAGGGCGTCGATGGCCTTCAGGCCGGTCTGCACGGGCTCGTGCACCGACTTGCGGGGGATGATGCCCGGCGCCTTGACGTCGACGCGGCGACGCTCGGAACCGACGATCGGGCCCTTGCCGTCGATCGGCTCGCCCAGCGGGTTGACGACGCGGCCCAGCAGGCCCTTGCCGACCGGCACGTCGACGATCTCGCCGAGGCGGCGAACCTGGTCGCCTTCCTTGATGTGATTGTCGTTGCCGAAGATCACGATCCCGACGTTGTCGCGCTCAAGGTTCAGGGCCATGCCCTTCACGCCGGCCGAGGGAAACTCGACCATTTCGCCGGCCTGGACATTGTCCAGACCATAGACGCGGGCGATGCCGTCACCGACGGACAGAACCGAGCCGACGTCGGAGACATCGGCTTCTTCGCCGAACCCGGCGATCTGCGACTTGAGGATGGCCGAAATCTCGGCGGCGCGGATGTCCATAACGTTACGCTCTCTTCAGGGCGAATTTCAGGGAGTCGAGCTTCGACTTCAGCGAAGCATCGAACAGACGAGAACCGACGAGAACCTTGAGTCCGCCAAGCAGGGCGGGGTCCACGCGGGTGGTGATTTCCGGCTCCTTGCCCAGCGACTGGCGGAGCGCCGCGGCGATCCCCTGCGACTGGGCGGGCGTGAGCGGAAGGGCGGAGACAACCTCGGCGGTCACCGCGCCGCGATGGGCGGCGGCGAGATTGCGGAAGGAGGTGATGACATGGGCCAGGTCACGGGCCCGGCCGTTGGCGGCGAGCAGGCCGAGGAACTTGGCGGTCAGCATGTTGACCCCGGACCTGGCGGCCACGGCCACGATGCCCTTGCCCTTGTCTTCGGCCGTGAAGGCTGGCGATTCGACCAGGCGCTTGAGGTCCCTGCTCTCGGCGAGCGCGCGCGAGAGCGTTTCCATGTCGGCCTCGACGGCCTTCAGGGCGTTGTTGTCCATGGCCAGGTCGAACAGGGCCCGGGCGTATCGATCGCCCACATCGTTGGTCTTGCTGTCGTCCGCCAATTTGGTCCGTCCGGTGCGTTCTGTCCGTCGTCAGCAAGGTTGCCCTCACCACGATCCTAAAGGCTTGAAAGCGCTTGAGAAAAGCACATGGGCGAGGGGGTCTTTACGAACCGCCTTCCCGAAGCCGGGCGCCTGATAGCACGGCGGGTTGTGCATCGCAACGTCGCGGGGAAATAAGGTTGGAGCGCTTGAGATTCCTTCTCCCGCTTGCCGGAAGAAGGTGGCCCCTGAAGGGGGTCGGATGAGGGCAGAGCGGAAAAAGACGGTTTGCGCCGAACCGCGCCAGAACGCGCGACGTCACCCACGGCCGGCGCCGCCCTCATCCGTCAGCCCTGCGGGCTGCCACCTTCTCCCGGCTAGCGGGAGA
>SDZP01000120.1 GCA_004144935.1 Caulobacteraceae bacterium
CTCGTTGTGCCAGAGGGTGTCATCGGCATCGAGGCCGACCGTGGTGATGCGCATTGCGGCCTTCTAGCGACGGGGCGGCGATCAGGAAAGCCGGTCGCGGAAATCGGCGTAGTCGAACCACCGAACCAGCCTCAGGGCGTCCGTTGCGCTGTTCCACAGGGCGATCGCCGGCAGCGGCACGCCGTTGAAGGTGTTGGTCTTGACCATCGAATAATGGGCCTGGTCGAGGAAGGCGATGCGGGTCCCGGGCGCCGGGGGGGCCGCGAACCGGTAGTCGCCGATGATGTCGCCGGCCAGGCAGGAGGGACCGCCGATCCGCACGGTCACGCCGTCGTCGACCTCGCCCAGCAGCGCCGGCCGGTAGGGCGCCTCGATGACGTCGGGCATGTGGCAGGTGGCCGAGATGTCGGTGATGGCGACCGGGCCGCCGTTGTCGAAGACGTCGAGCACCTCCCCGACCAGGATGCCGGCGTCCAGGGCGATGGCCTCGCCGGGTTCGATCAGCACCTTCAGGCCGTGGCGCCGGCCGATGTCGGCCAGCAGGGCGATCAGGTCCTCGCGCTGGTAGTCGGCGCGGGTGATGTGGTGGCCGCCGCCGAGGTTCAGCCACTTCAGCCCTGAGGTCAGGCCGGCCAGCCTGGGTTCCAGCGACTGCCAGATGCGTCGCAGCGGCTCGAAATCCTGCTCGCAGAGGGCATGGATGTGCAGCCCGTCGACCCCGGCCAGATGCTCCGGCCGCAGCTGCGAGACCGGAAAGCCCAGGCGCGAACCGGCCTGGCAGGGATCATACTTGGCGACCTCGCCCTGGCTGCATTCGGGGTTCAGCCGCAGGCCGATATCGAACACCTCGCCCGCGGCGCGGGCCTGGGCGATCAGGTCGGCGAAACGGGCGATCTGGTCGGGGGAATTGAAGATCACGGCGTCCGACAGACGGAGGATCTCCGGCAGGTCCTCGCGGCGATAGGCCGGCGAATAGGAGGTCAGCTCGCCGTGGTAGTGCTCCCGCGCCAGCCGCGCCTCCCACAGGCCGGACGCGCAGGTCCCGTCCAGGTACTCTGCCACCACCCCGGCCAGCGCCCACATGGAAAACGCCTTCAGCGCCAGCAGCACCCGGGCGCCTGACCGGTCACGCACGTCCTTGAGGATCGCCAGATTGCGCCGCACCGCCGCTTCGTCGACGACGAAACAGGGCGAGGGCGTCCGGGACAGGTCGAAGCCGGCGAAGGCGCCGGGACCGCCAGCCTTGGTTTCCATCCGTCGCTGTCCGTCAGAAGTCGAGGGGGGCGTCCAGGTCACGGACCTTCCAGGGCAGGCCGTGCTTGTTCAGCATGTCCATGAACGGATCGGGGTCCAGCTGTTCCATGTTGAACACGCCGGCGCCCTTCCATTGGCCAGTCAGCATCAGCGCCGCGCCGATCATCGCCGGCACGCCGGTGGTGTAGCTGACCGCCTGGTTGCCGGTCTCCGCATAGGCGTCCTCGTGATCGCAGACATTGTTGACGTAGACGGTCCTGGCCGCGCCATCCTTCTCGCCCGTGGCGATGGTGCCGATGTTGGTCTTGCCCTTGGTCAGCGGGCCCAGCGACGACGGCTCCGGCAGCAGGGCTTTCAGGAACTGGATCGGGATGATCTCGCGGCCCTCGAACATCACCGGATCGATGCGCGTCAGGCCGACGTTCTCCAGCACCTCCAGGTGCTTCAGATAGGAATCGCCGAAGGTCATCCAGAAGCGGATGCGCTTGATTTCCGGGTAGAATTTGGCCAGCGACTCCAGCTCCTCATGATACATGAGGTACATGTTCTTCGGCCCGACCTGGTCGAAGTCGAAGACCTGCTTGTGGGCCAGGGCCGGGCCTTCGATCCAGGCGCCGTTCTCCCAGTGCCGCGACGGGGCGGTCACCTCGCGCAGGTTGATCTCGGGATTGAAGTTGGTGGCGAAGGGCAATCCCGTGTCGCCGCCGTTGCAGTCCAGGATGTCGAGCGTATCGATCCTGTCCAGCAAGTGCTTCCTGGTGTAGGTGGCGAACACCGAGGTGACGCCAGGGTCGAAGCCCGATCCGAGCAGCGCCATCAGCCCCGCCTCGCGGAAGCGGTCCTGATAGGCCCATTGCCAGCTGTATTCGAACCTGGCCTCGTCGCGCGGCTCGTAGTTGGCGGTGTCGAGGTAGTTGGTTCCGGCCGCCAGGCAGGCGTCCATGATGGCCAGGTCCTGGTAGGGCAGCGCCAGATTGACCACCAGCGCCGGCTTCACTGACCGGATCAGCGCCGTGGTGGCGGCGACGTCGTCGGCGTCGATCCTGGCGGTGTCGATGGTCACGCCCGTGCGCTGCTTCACCGACTCGGCGATGGCGTCGCACTTGGCCTTGGTGCGGCTGGCCAGGGTGATGTGCGTGAAGATGTCGCTGTTCATCGCCATCTTGTGGACCGCGACCGATCCCACGCCGCCCGCACCGATCACCAGAACCTTGCTCATCGTCACCTCTTAAGCGCTACATCGTCGCCGCCGCGATTGGGGCGCGGGTCTTACCACGAGGCAGGCCCCGAGGGCCAACCCCCCGGGGATAACGCCCTGCCGGCGGTGTTAGACCCCTCAGATGCAGGCTTGATGACTCTTGAGCACCCTCTCGGGTGATCCCGGCGCCCTGGCCAGCAGTGCCGTCGGCCTGACCGGCCGCGCCACCAGACCGCCGCCGCAGTTGGGACAGACGCCGGCGAACCGCGTCTCGGCGCAGTCCCGGCAGAAGGTGCATTCGAAGGTGCAGATCATGGCGCCGGCGGCGTCGGGGACCAGATCGCGATCACAACATTCGCAGTTCGGCCGAAGTTGGAGCATACCGCCCTCCGATAGCGTTTGACCCACGGGGTCCGACTCACTACCAACGCGCCCGTTTGTCCAGCCACCTGAAAGAGCCCCCGCCATGACCGACCTTCTTCCCGGCGTCACCGGCGTTCTGGTCCTCGCCGACGGCACGGTCCTGCAGGGGCTGGGGGTCGGCGCCATCGGCGACGCGGTCGGCGAGGTCTGCTTCAACACCGCCATGACCGGCTACCAGGAAATCCTCACCGATCCCTCCTACATGGCTCAGATCGTCGCCTTCACCTTCCCGCACATGGGCAACACCGGCACCAACAGCGAAGACCTGGAACAGATGAGCGGCGCGTCCGAGACCGCCGCCCGCGGCGCCATCTTCCGCGACGCCCCGACCGAACCCGCCAACTGGCGGGCCAACGCCAACCTGGGCGACTGGATGTCCCGGCGCGGCGTCGTCGGCCTGGCCGGCGTCGACACCCGCAGCCTGACCAAGCTGATCCGCGAGAAGGGCATGCCGCACGCGGTCATCGCCCACAGCCCGACCGGCGACTTCGACATCCCCGCCCTGCAGGCCAAGGCCGCCGCTTGGTCGGGCCTGGAGGGCCTCGACCTCGCCAAGGACGCCACCACCCGCCAGACCTTCACCTGGGACGAGACCCGCTGGGACTGGGAAGGCGGCTACGACCGGCTGGAGACGCCCAAATACGAGGTCGTCGTCCTTGACTATGGGGTGAAGCGCAACATCCTGCGCAGCCTGGCCTCCATCGGGGCCCGCGCCACCGTGGTGCCGGCCGACACCAGCGCCGAGGACATCCTGGCCCGCAAGCCCGATGGCGTGCTGCTGTCCAACGGTCCGGGCGATCCGGCGGCGACCGGCGTCTACGCCGTACCCGAGATTCAAAAGCTGGTCGAAAGCGGCACGCCGGTGTTCGGCATCTGCCTCGGCCACCAAATGCTGGCCCGCGCCCTGGGTGCGAGCACGGTGAAGATGGACCAGGGCCACCACGGGGCCAACCACCCGGTCAAGGACCTGACCACCGGCAAGGTCGAGATCGTCTCGATGAACCACGGCTTCACCGTCGACCGCGACAGCCTGCCGGCCGCGGTCACCGAGACCCACGTCTCCCTGTTCGATGGCACCAATGCGGGACTGGCGCTGACCGGCAAGCCGGTATTCAGCGTCCAGCATCACCCGGAAGCCTCGCCGGGCCCCACCGACAGCCTCTACCTGTTCGAGCGTTTCGCCGGGCTGATGGACCGGGCGAAATAGGGCTCACCCGGGCGGCGGATCGCCGCCCGGCGGCGTCTGCCTGCCGTGCGGCGCGACCTTGTAGGCCAGGTAGGAGGCGTGGCTGATGGCCAGCAGGGTGACGAACCCCTGCGACAGCGGCGGCATCTCCAGGAAACCGCCGCCGGCTCCGGCGGTGGCGAAGGCCTTCCACAGGGCGGCGCTGTAGACGCCGATCAGCAGGATGGTGATGGCGAACTGCTGTTCGCCATGGGTATCTCGGCGGTGTCTCTTGTCGCCACCCCTTCACTGCTGAGCCTGAAGGCCAACGATCAGCCGGCGGCGGGCGAACTCGACAAGACCCGGCAGAAGCTGAACCTGGCGGATGGGGAGGTGCAGGCGACGGGCAAGGTGCTGTCGCTGTCCTCGCCGCAGCTGGCGTCCTGGTCCGACATGTTCCTGGGCGAGGAGGTGACCAACGGGGCCTCGGCCGATCTGGGCAAGGTGCAGCAGTTCGGTCGGCAGGTTGATGTCCAGGGGCCCAGTCGGCCGCTCCGCCGGCGGGTTGGCGGCCGGCAGAGTCAGCTGGTGCGCGTCCCAGGCGGCCAGGGCGGCCGGCCAGTCGGTGATGTTGACGGCCGCCGCGGTGGCCAGGGCCGAGACCACCAGGATGGTCCATAGCGCGGCCTGGAATTTCGACAGGCTGACCCGGTTGCGGTTGTCGATCAGCACCCCCGCCAGCCGCCCGTTAACCGACCCGCCCATCACCGCTACGGCCAGGGTCAGGAGCAGGGCCGTCCCGGCCCAGACCACCGGCGGCCTGTTGATCCAGCGCGCGCCATTGATCTCGACAAACCCGTTGAGGGCGGCGATGGCCGCGATCAGCAGGATCAGCAGCAGGATGGCGAAGGCCGGGTGGCGGTTGAGCGTCAGCAGGTAGGAAGTTTTCCGATCGTGTCGTCCCATGGCCAGGCCCCCCGACTTTCCGATGGGAGACCGTGACTCAAGTATCGGCGTTATGCAATCTTGCAATGTATCCCGATGAGTTCTCGTTTTGATTGCCGCACGCAGGCCGCGCTTGCCTCGGGCAAAGCGCCCCGCCAACATCCAGGTCCTCTGGGGAGAGGGCCGCCATGACCGAACCGGTGACTGTCGCCGAACCGCCGACCAGGCAACGGCTGGCCTCGATCGACCTGCTGCGCGGGGTGGTCATCGTGCTGATGGCCCTCGACCACATGCGCGACTACTTCCATGACAAGGCCTGGATCATGGATCCGCTGGATCCGGCCAAAACCGACCTGGCCCTCTACCTGACCCGCTGGGTGACCCATTTCTGCGCCCCGACCTTCATCATGCTGGCCGGGGTCTCGGCCTTCCTGCAGGGCGTCAACGGCAAGGGGACCAGGGCCCTGTCCTGGTTTCTGCTGACACGCGGGCTCTGGCTGGTGGTGCTGGAGATGACCGTCATCAACTTCGGCTGGATGTTCTCGATGGACAGCATCGGCCTGATCGTCATCTGGGCGATCGGGGTCAGCATGATGCTGATGGCCGCCCTGGTCTGCCTGCCCAGCCGGGTGGTGCTGGCCATCGGCGTGGCCATCATCGCCGGCCACAACCTGCTGGACGGGATCAAGGCGGCCGACCTGGGCGCCCTTGCGCCGCTCTGGAACGTCATCCACGAGCCGGGTTTCGCCGCCCCCTTCTTCATCGGCTATCCGGTCCTGCCCTGGCTGGGGGTGATGGCGTTCGGCTATGGCATCGCCCCGGTGTTCCAGATGGAGCCGGCCCGGCGCGCCCGGTTGCTGACCGCCACGGGGCTGGCCATGATCGGCCTGTTCGCCCTGCTGCGCGGCTTCAACCTCTACGGCAATCCAGGGCCATGGAGCGACCAGCCCGGCGTCCTGCGAGACGGCTTTTCCCTCTTCAATGTCGCCAAGTATCCGCCCTCGCTGGACTACCTGCTGATCACCCTGGGGCCGGTGTTGGTTCTGCTGCCGCACCTGGAGAAGGCGAGAGGCTGGTTCGCCGACGCGTTGCTGGTCTTCGGCCGGGCGCCGCTGGCCTTCTATGTGCTGCACATCTACCTCGGCCACCTGCTGATGATGGCGGTCGGCCTGGCCACCGGCTATCCGGCGCCGCTGTTCGTCGGCTTCATGGCCGATCCGGGCCCGCTGATCGAGAGCGGCTGGGGCCATCCGCTGTGGGTGGTCTACGCGGTCTGGGCCCTGGTGCTGGTCCTGCTCTGGCCCGTCTGCCGCTGGTGGGGTGAGCTGAAGCGCCGACGGCGCGATTGGTGGCTCAGCTACCTTTGAGGTCACGCGACGGCGTGCAAGCTGGGGTATTTTCCCACAGATATATTGACATTATTTTTACCGGGTATAATTAGCGCGCCGTTCCAGCCAAGGAGACCGGCCATGCGCCTCAAACCCGGACACATCGCCGTCGTCACCGGCGCGGCCAGCGGCATCGGCCTGGCCCTGTGCAAGGCCCTGCTGGCGGCCGGCCTGACCGTCTGCATGCTCGATATCGAGGGCGAGGCGCTCGACAGGGCGGCGTCGAAGCTTGGCGGGACGCTGGATACCTATGCCTGCGACGTCAGCGACCCGGCGGCGGTGACCAGGGTCGCCGACGACATCCTGCGCCGCCACGGACGCGTGGATCTGCTGATCAACAACGCCGGCGTCGGCGGACGAATCGGGCCGATGGCAGCCTTGCCGGCCGAGGACTGGCAGTGGGTGTTCGGAGTCAACGTTCTCGGCGTCGTCAACGGCCTGCGCGCCTTCGTCCCGGCCATGCAGGCGCGCGGCGAGGGCCATGTGGTCAACATCGCCTCGATGGCCGGCCTGGCCGCGGCGCCGTTCATGGGGCCCTACGTCGTCTCGAAGTTCGCCGTCGTCGGACTGACCGAAAGCCTGGCCGCCGAGTTCGCGGCGACCGGATCGAACCTCAAGGTCTCGGTCGCCTGCCCCGGCAACATTCAGAGCCGAATCCGCGAGGGCGAGCGCAACCGCCCGGCGGCTCTGCGGGCCGACTCGGCGGCCGAGCCCGCCATCCAGGCCCGGCTCGAGGCGATCTTCGAGGGCGTCATGCAGGCAGGCCGGATCAGCGGCGAGGCCGGCGCGACCCGCATCCTGGCCGGCATCGAGGCCGACGCCTTCTACATCCTGACCCACCCGCAGGAGACAGCCCCGGCCCGCCAGCGGCTGGACCGGCTGGGCGCGGCGCTGGCGGCCTAGAGGCGGTCGACCAGCGTCTTCGGGGCCAGCGCCCGGTAGCTGGCCGCGATGAGGCCCGCGACCTCGGCCCAGTTCGTCGACCCGTCCAGCCGCAAGCCGACGATGTCGGCGAACCAGACCGGCCGGAAGAAGGGCGCCTCGGCGTAGTGCAGCGGATCGAACCCGGCGATGGTCGAGCGAAAGGTCAGCACCGTCAGCGGACCGGCCGATCCCGCCGCCTTGGCATAGGCCGGCGGCCAGCCGTCCTCGATACGCACCACATGGGCGAAGGTCTGCTGGCGGACCCGCCAGCGAGTCCCGGTCCAGGCCGACTCCTCATGCGCCTCGGGAAAGCCCAGGCAGATCGCGCGCAGGGCCGAGACGACTTCGGGCTCGGGCTGCGGCCGGCTCATGGCGCCTCGGCGAACCGCGCCAGGTTCTCGAGGCTGGAGGCGATGCCCGCCTGATGGTCCGCCTCGCTGATGGCCGGAGAGACGTTCTCGCAGAGCGAGGTCACCCGCGTGCCGCCAGCCTCCGGGGTGAAGGTGGTGGTGACCGTCATCGGCTCGGCGAAGGCAGGATCATCCGACTCGAAGGTCACCCGCTCGACGATGCGCCGGTTCGGGACCAGCTCAAGGTAGGTCGCCTCGAAGACGTCGGCGTTGTCTCCGGACTTGCCGGCGATGGAGTCGTCGTCATAGACGAAGGCGATCCGGTAGCCGCCGCCCGAACGAGGATCAAAGCGATAAATTTCGGCCCGCATACCAGTCGGCGGACGCCAGGCGGCGACGGACGCGGCGTTGAGGTGCGCTGCGTAGAGCCGCTCCGGCGAGGCGGCGATCAGGCGTGAGCCGGTGTCCGCGCGGTTGCCTACCACCGAAGCACCCATTCGACGTGCAGGCCGCTCTTCTGAGGAAAGCCGGCGGCTCGTAGCCTGGCGTCGATCTCCGCCCGTCGCGCAAGTGTCTCCGGATCGTCGAAGGCCGGAACCGTCTCGTCCGCTTCCAGATCGGCAAGCGGCAGGCCGACGAAGATGTAGTCGCGCTCACCGGGCAGGCGCTCGATCCGATAGTCCAGCCCAGCTTCGTTGGCAGCCTTGAGGCGACGGTCCTGTCCGCTCTCGACGGCTTCCGCCTCAAGGGCGGCGATCTTCAGCTTCACCCCGTGGAAGGCGAAACCGTAGGCGTACTGGATGCTATCCTCGGCGACATCAACGGGCTGAGCGGCGTCTTCCATCTCGGAAAAAACCTCCGCCACGTAGAGCAGACGGATCAGGGAATCGGCGATGGACGATTGGTCCCAGCGGTGTTGGCCGCCGCTGCGCTGATAGACTTGGTGAAACATGCTCTCCAGGTCCGCGATACCGATCCGGCGGCCGTTCAGGGTTATCCGGCGCCAGTGTGTGACACCGCGGTGGTTGCTTCCCAGGTTCACGGCCCAGCCCGCGTCAGGCACATGCGCGATCATGATCTCACCGTGCAGGATCGCCATGTCGACGATCAGGCTGAGATCGGCGCGTCCGCCGTGCGGACCGTTGAACCAGGTCATGAAGTCCGCCTGCTCCGGATCGCGGACGGCTGGCCATTCTTTGTGCATCCAGGCGGCGAGACGTTTGAGAAAGGGCTTGGGGTCGCCGGTCATGGCCGATCCCACGTCCAGACCGAACTTCGCCAGCAGCTCGCCGACGATGCGCAGGCGCTCGGGCCGCTGGGCCATGAAATGTTCGAAATTCAACGTCGCCTTGGCGTCGGTCAGCGCCTTGCCGGCGCCCGGATAGGGCTGGATGTAGCGGGGATAATCGTCCAGCAACCGGGCCAGCCTGCCGCGCAGGCCGAGCGCCCTCAGCAGCGATGCGACCATCAGTCCCTGCGCTCCATGTTCACCTTCCCCGGCGGCGTCTGGTCGATGACCAGCAGCACCACCGGCGCCGTCCCCAGCGCCGTGCCCGTATGCCACTGGCCGCGCGCCTCGACGATCGTCCCGCCGGCCTTGAACTCGACCGACGTCCCGGTGTCGAGGTTGCGCACCACGATGCTGCCGGACTCCACATAGGCGTAGCGTTGGTAGGGGTGCTTGTGAACCGGCAGGCTGGCCCCGGCC
>SDZP01000518.1 GCA_004144935.1 Caulobacteraceae bacterium
TCAGGGGTCAGGGGAAGATAACGCATCGATCAGAGAGCCTTGCCGAAAAGGGCGTCCGACAGACGCCGCAGAAGGGAATGGGAGGGGGCGCTGACCAGATCGGGCAGTGGCTTGCGGGCCTTCAGGGCCACCGAGCGGCGGTCGTTGACGGCCTGGGCGACCGCCTCCTTGCGCAGCACCTCGGTCGCCTCGCCGGCCTGGAAGTCCTCGAAGACACCGGCGAGCAGCCCCTCGAGGTCGGCCGGATGCTGCACCCGCTGGGCCCCGGGAAAGCCCATGGCCAGGCCGCCGGGTATCTGGCCGGCGGCCGGCAGGGCGTAGAAGGCGCCGCCGAAGCTGACCATCGAGCTGGTCTCCTCGGCGATCCGCCAGACGGCGGCGGCAACGGCCGGGGTCACGGTCTCGGTGGTCAACAGGGCGATGTCATCGTCGCCGTCGAGGAACAGGTGGACCTGAGTGCGGTCGCTGAGGCGCACCGTCTCGGCCGCCGCCGAATGCTGGGCGCCGATGGCCGTGAGGGCGCGGGAGACGCCCGCGTTGAAAGCCTTCGGACCCCCCGTCGCCGCCGTCGGATGCAGGAAGATCTCGAAGGCCATGGCCTACAGGGTCCCCAGGTAGTCTTCGTAGGCGCCGCGATCCATCAGGGCCTCGACCTCGGACGGGTTGCTGAGCTTCACCTTGGCGAACCAGCCGCCGTGTTCCGGCACGGCGTTGACCGTCTCCGGCGCGTCGCCCAGGCTGGCGTTGGCCTCGACCACCTCGCCCGAGACCGGGGCATAGACGTCGGAGGCGGCCTTGACGCTCTCGACGACGGCGAAGCTGTCGCCCTGCTTGACGGTCTTGCCGACGTCCGGCGTCTCGACGAACACCACATCGCCCAGCTGCTCGGCGGCGTAGGCGGTGATGCCGACGGTGGCGACGCCGTCCTCGACGACGACCCACTCATGGTCCTTGGTGAAGCGCATCTATCCCTCCTGGAGCTTTCTGACGTAGCGTTTGGGCACGAACGGCATGGCCACGACCTCGGCCGCGCCGGCCCGTCCCCGGACGATCACATTGAGCTTCGTGCCGACCCCGGCGTTGGCCGGCGGCACGAAGCCCATGGCGATGGGATGGCCGAGGCTGGGGGCGAAGCCGCCGCTGGTCACCCTGCCGATGACCGCGCCGGCGCCGTCGGCGATCTCCGCGCCCTCGCGGGCCGGGGCGCCTTCGAGGATTTTCAGGCCGACGCGGATGCGGCTGGGACCTTCGGCCAGTTCCTTCGCGATCCGCGAAGCGCCGGGGAAGTCCTGGGCGTCGCGGCGCTTCTTGCTGACGGCGAAGGAAAGGTCCGCCTCGATCGGGCTGGTCGTCTCGTCGATGTCGTGGCCGTAGAGCGGCAGGCCGGCCTCCAGCCGCAAGGAGTCGCGGGCCCCGAGGCCGATCGGCTTGACGCGCGGGTCGTCCAGCAGGGTCTCCCAGACCGCGGCCGCGTGCTCGCCCGGGATGGAAATCTCATAGCCGTCCTCGCCGGTATAGCCCGACCGCGACACGAAGGCCGGCAGGCCGAAGGCGGTCATCGCCCGGGCTTCCGAAAACACCAGGGTCAGGGCGTCCGGCGCGTGCCTGGCCATCACGGCGGCGGCTTCCGGCCCCTGCAGGGCCAGCAACGCCCGGTCCTCAAGGCGCTCGATCTTCACCTGGGGGCTGAGTTCATCGTCGATGAACCTGAAGTCGCCGTCCTTGCAGGCCCCGTTGACGATGACGAACAGGCCATCGTCGTCCGGGCGCGAGGCCATCAGGTCGTCGATGATGCCGCCCTGCCTGTTGAGCAGCACCGAATAACGTTGCTTGCCGGGCGCCAGGCCGATGAAGTCGCCGGGCGTCACCTCCTCGAAGGCCGACAGCGGCGAGACCCCGCGCAGCCGCGCCTGGCCCATATGGCTGACGTCGAACAGGCCGGCGTGCTCGCGGGTCCAGAGATGCTCCTTCAGCACGCCCTCGCTGTACTGCACCGGCATCAGGTAGCCGGCGAACGGAACCA
>SDZP01000519.1 GCA_004144935.1 Caulobacteraceae bacterium
GGGGAATTGATGGCGCTTTCCGGCATGACGGGGTTCGGGCGGGCCGAGGGCGCGCAAGGGGCCTGGAGCTGGGCGGTCGAGGCGCGGAGCGTTAACGGCCGCAACCTGGAAATCCGCTTCAAGGGACCCCCCGGGTTTGACGCTCTGGAGCGGGGCGCGCGCGAGGCGGGCCAGGCGCGCTTCCAGCGCGGCCAGGTGTCGCTGACCCTGCAGGCCAAGCGGGGCGAGGCGGGCCTCGGAACGGTCAGCGTCAATATCGCCCAGCTGGAGCGCTACCTGGCGGCGGTCGCGCCCTATGTCGCGTCGGGACAGGCGACGGCGCCCAGCGCCGACGGGCTGCTCGGCCTGCGTGGGGTGATCGAGACGGCCGAGGCCGAGGATGCCGAGGAGGATCGCGCCGGGCTGGAGGCGGCGATGGCGGCCTCGGTTAGCTTGGTGCTGGACAGCCTGAAGACGGCGCGGCTGGAAGAGGGCGCCGCCCTGTCGCCGATCCTGTCGGGGCTGCTCGACCGGATCGAGACCCTGACCGCCATGTCGGCCGAGCAGGCGGGCGAACAGCCGGCGATGATTCGCGACCGGTTCCGCAAGCGGCTGACCGAACTGGCCGGCGAGGCGGCTGGTGAGGAGCGCATCCTGCAGGAGGCGGCCGCCATGGCCGTGAAGGCGGATGTGCGGGAGGAGCTGGACCGGCTGGCCGGCCATGTCGCGGCGGCGCGGCTACTGCTGACCGGTGAGGGCCCGGCCGGGCGGCGGCTGGACTTTCTGACCCAGGAATTCATGCGCGAAGCCAACACGCTTTGCTCGAAATCGGCGACTCCCGCCTTGACGGCGACGGGGCTGGAGTTGAAAGCCACCATCGAGCAGTTCCGCGAGCAGGTGCAGAATGTCGAGTGAAAAGCCCCGGACGCGCGGCCTGTTGATGATGGTCGTTGCGCCGTCCGGCGTTGGCAAGACGTCCCTGACCCGCCGGCTGGTCGCCGACCATTCGGACCTGCTGCTGAGCATCTCGGCGACGACCCGCGATCCGCGCCCGGGCGAGCATGAGGGCCGCGACTACCACTTCGTCGACCGCTCCACGTTCGACTTCATGGTCGAGGACGACGCCTTCCTCGAATGGGCCGAGGTCTATGGCAACCGCTATGGCAGCCCACGGGCGCCGATCATGGCGGCGCTGGAGCGTGGCGAGAGCGTGCTGTTCGACATCGACTACCAGGGGGCCATGTCGATCCACGACCAGGCGCCGGAAGACTCGGTGCTGGTCTACATCCTGCCGCCGTCGCTGGCCGAGATGAGCCGGCGGCTGCATGCGCGGTCGCAGGACAGCGAGGCGGTGATCGCCCAGCGGATCGCCCGGTCCAAGGACGAGGTCGAGCAGTGGAAGACCTTCGACTACGTCCTGCTCAACGAGGATTTCGACAAGGCCTACTCCGACCTGGCGCACATCTATCACGCCGAGCGGATGAAGCGGACTCGCAACCTGTGGATCGCGCCGTTCGTCGATGAGCTGCTGAAGGAAGACGTCTAGGCAGCGCTACAGCGCGTCGGCGAGTCGCAGGAACCCAGGCACGTCGATGGTCTCGGCGCGGGCGTCGGGGTCGATGCCAGCCTTCTCGCACAGGGCCGCGCCGCCGAGGGTCTTGAGGCTGGAGCGCAGCATCTTGCGCCGTTGGCCGAAGGCGGCCGCCGTTACCTTTTCCAGCGCGGCGATCGTCCGGGCCGAAGGCGCGCTTTCCAGCGGATCGAGCCGGACCACCGCCGAATTGACCTTCGGCGGCGGGGTAAAGGCGCGGGCCGGCAGGTCCATGACCACCTGGCAGCGGCAGATGGCCTGGCTGATGACCCCCAGGCGGCCGTAGGCGTCCGACCCGACCGAGGCGGCGATCCGGTCGGCCACCTCCTTTTGGAACATCAGGCTCATCGAGATCGGCCGCCAGGGCCCGGTCAGCCATTTGATCAGCAGCGGGGTGCCGACGTTGTAGGGCAGGTTGGCGACGATCAGGCCATCGCCGTCATCCCCGAC
>SDZP01000121.1 GCA_004144935.1 Caulobacteraceae bacterium
GCGCTCATCGTCATCGGCTTCATGCCGAGGTCGGCCAGCATCAGGCTGTCCTCGTCCATGCCGGGCAGCGGCGTCGTCAGCAGCTTGCCGCCGACGAAGATGGAGTTGGCGCCGGCCAGGAAGCAGAGGGCCTGAAGCTCCTTGCTCATGCCTTCGCGGCCGGCCGACAGGCGGACGATGGATTTCGGGCAGACGAGGCGCGAAACGGCGATGGTGCGGACGAACTCGATGCCGTCCAGCTCGCCCTCGACCTTGATGCGGTCGCCCAGTGGCGTGCCGCCTACCGGCACCAGGGCGTTGACCGGCAGGCTGTCGGGGTGGGCCGGCAGGGTGGCCAGCTGGTGCAGCAGGCCGGCGCGGTCGGAGCGGGTCTCGCCCATGCCGACGATGCCGCCGCAGCAGGTGCTCATGCCGGCGTCGCGCACGTGGGCAAGCGTGTCCAGGCGGTCCTGATAGGTGCGCGTGGTGACGACGCTGGCGTAGTACTCCGGCGAGGTGTCCAGGTTGTGGTTGTAGTAGTCGAGGCCGGCCTCTTTCAGGGCCACGGCCTGGTCGGCGGTGAGCATGCCCAGCGTGGCGCAGGTCTCGAGGCCGAGCGCCTTCACGCCGCCGATCATGGCGGCGACCTTCGGCAGGTCGCGGTCCTTAAGGTCGCGCCAGGCGGCGCCCATGCAGAAGCGTTGCGCGCCGCCGGCCTGCGCGGCCCTGGCGGCGGCGATGACGGTCTCGGCGTCCATCAGCTTGCTGGCCTGCAGGCCGGTCTTGAAGCTGGCCGACTGGCTGCAGTAGCCGCAGTTCTCGGCGCAGCCGCCGGTCTTGATCGACAGCAGCTGCGACAGCTGCACCTCGCTCGGGTCGAACCAGCGGCGGTGCACCTGGGCGGCCTGGAAGACCAGCTCCATGAACGGCAGCTCGAACAGCGCCTCGATCTCGGACTTGTCCCAGTCGTAGCGGGGCAGGGCGGGATCGGCGAACTTGACGGGGGCGTTCATGGCGAACCTCGGTTTGCGGTCAGGCGCCTTGTACTCACGGGCGCGGCGGAGGGGAACCCTGACGGTGCGATAGGTCGAGCCGGGCCGCAGTGCCAAGCCGCAGGGCGGGCATATAAGGATATCTTTATATCAGGTTGCCCCAGCGGCCCGCGACGGCTATAGACGCTGGCAATCCAATTGGCCTCCCAAGACCTATCGCTTTAAGGAGCACTCCGTGGCTGACTACATCGTGCGCGACATCTCGCTGGCCGACTTCGGCCGCAAGGAAATCGCCATCGCCGAGACCGAAATGCCCGGGCTGATGGCCGTGCGCGAGGAGTTCGGCAAGGACCAGCCGCTGAAGGGCGCCCGCATCGCCGGCAGCCTGCACATGACCATCCAGACGGCGGTGCTGATCGAGACCCTGCAGGCGCTGGGCGCCGAGGTGCGCTGGGCCAGTTGCAACATCTTCTCCACCCAGGACCACGCCGCCGCGGCCATCGCCGCCACCGGCGCCCCGGTCTTCGCCCTGAAGGGCGAGACCCTGGTCGAGTACTGGGAATACGCGCACAAGATCTTCGAATGGCATGACGGCGGCTACCCCAACCTGATCCTCGACGACGGCGGCGACGCCACCCTGCTCTGCGTGCTGGGCCCCAAGGCCGAGAAGGACATCAGCGTCCTGGCCAACCCGCAGAACGAGGAAGAGGAAGCCCTGTTCGCGGTGATGAAGAAGTACATCGCCGAGAAGCCCGGCTTCTACAGCGCCATCCGCGACGCCATCACCGGCGTGTCGGAAGAGACCACCACGGGGGTTCACCGCCTCTACCAGATGGCCGCCGCCGGCGAGCTGCCGTTCCCCGCCATCAACGTCAACGACAGCGTCACCAAGTCGAAGTTCGACAACCTGTACGGCTGCCGCGAGAGCCTGGTCGACGCCATCCGCCGGGGCACCGACGTGATGCTGTCGGGCAAGGTCGCGGTGGTCTGCGGCTATGGCGACGTCGGCAAGGGCTCGGCCGCCAGCTTGCGCCAGGGCGGCGCCCGCGTCATCGTCACCGAGATCGACCCGATCTGCGCCCTGCAGGCGGCGATGGAAGGCTATGAGGTCCAGACCCTGGACGACAGCGCCGGCCGCGCCGACATCTTCGTCACCGCCACTGGCAACAAGGACGTCATCACCGTCGACCACATGCGGGCGATGAAGAACAACGCCATCGTCTGCAACATCGGTCACTTCGACAGTGAAATTCAGGTCGCCGGCCTGAAGAACTTCAAGTGGGACGAGATCAAGCCGCAGGTTCACCACATCGAGTTCCCGGACGGCAAGAAGATCATCCTGCTGTCGGAAGGCCGGCTGGTGAACCTGGGCAACGCCACGGGCCACCCCAGCTTCGTGATGAGCGCAAGCTTCACCAACCAGACACTGGCGCAACTGGAGCTGTGGACCAATCGGGCCAAGTACGAGAACCAGGTCTACGTGCTGCCCAAGCACCTGGACGAGAAGGTGGCCATGCTCCACCTGGCCAAGCTGGGCGCCAAGCTGACGACCCTCAAGAAGGAACAGGCCGACTACATCGGCGTGCCGGAAGCGGGCCCGTTCAAGCCGGATCATTACCGGTACTAGGACTCAATCCTCCTCCGCGAAGCGGAGGAGGACCGCGCGAAGCGTGGTGGAGGGGGCGAGGGCCGTGCGCCGTCGCCCCCTTTTGTTGTCCAGGACATGCCGGCCAGACCGAACTCTGACCCTCGCCCCTTCCGCCACTTCGTGGTCCCCTTCCCCGTAAGCGGGGAAGGATGGCGCCCCAGCAGCCGCCTTTTTCGCAACGCCTCCTTTTGGGCGTAGCGCCGCCAACCGCTGTCCGCTAAGCCCTTGGCCATGCCCATGGCGCTCCTCCTCTCCAGCCACGTCGCAGGCAGCCGCGTCGGCGGCTCGGCCCAGGCGCTGGCGTTGGCCAACTTCAAGATCGATCCGGTGCACATCCCCACGGTGCTCTACGGCCGCCACCCCGGCTGGGGCGCGCCGGGCGGGGCGCAGGTGCCGATCGAGGCGTTCGAGGGGATGCTTGACGGGGTCGAGGCCAATGGGCTGTTCAGCCTCATCGACCTGGTCATCACCGGCTATTTCGCCAGCGTCGAGCAGGTGCGGGCGGCGGGGCGGGCCATCGACGCGGTGCGCGGCGCGCCGCGCGAGGGGACGCTGGCCCGCAAGCCCTACATCGTCGTCGACCCTGTGATGGGCGACGCCGGCAAGGGCCTCTATGTCGCGGCGGACGTGGCGCAGGCCATCCAGGACGACCTGGTCCCGCGCGCCGACCTGATCACCCCGAACGCCTGGGAGCTGCAGCGGCTGTCGTCGCTGGACGTGCGCGACCCGGCCTCGGCGGTGCGGGCGGGGCGCAGCATGGGGCGGCCGGCGCTGGTCTCGTCAGTGTCGCGCGGCGGCGAGATCGGCGTGGTCTTCGTCGACAAGCGCGAGGCCTGGCTGGCGGCGCACCAGAAGCTGGACAATGTGCCCAGCGGCACCGGCGACCTGCTGGCCGCCCTGTTCGCGGCGGCGATGCTGGAGGGGCAGACCCCCTCCTACGGCCTGGCGCGGGCGGTCGGCGGGCTGGCCGAGACGGTCGCGGCGGCCGGCATCTGGCAGTCGCCGGAACTGCCGATCGTGGCCATGGGCGCCAAGATCAAGAACGCCAGTCCCACCGTCCGCATGGAGCGCCTGGCGTGACCCCCGACATCAACGGCCATTGCGACGTCGCCTTCTCGGCGGTCTGGGAGGCCTTCGAGGCCAACTTCGCCGAGGGGCTGGAGTTGGGGGCGCGGTTCAGCCTGGTGCATGAGGGCGAACTGGTCGTCGACCTGTGGGCCGGCCATGCCGACAAGGCCCAGACGCGTCCCTTCGACGCCCGCACCCTGACCATGGTCTATTCGACCACCAAGGCGGTGGCGGCGACGATGATCGCCCGCTTGGTTGAGCAGGGAAAGCTGGGCTTCGACCAGCCGGTGGCGGAGGTCTGGCCCGAGTTCGCTGCGAACGGCAAGGGCGCGATCACGGTGGCGCAGGTGTTGTCGCACCAGGCCGGTCTGCCGGGCTTTGTCGACCAGATGGACCCGGACCTGTGGTTCGACCCGCCCGCCATTGCCGCGAAGCTGGCCGCCATGGCCCCGATGTGGCCGCCCGGCAGCGCCAGCGGCTATCACGCCCTGACAGTGGGCTATCTGACCGCCGAAATCTTCCGGCGCGTCGATGGCCGCTCGATGGGGACGGCGCTGAAGGCCGACATCTGCGATCCGGCCGGGCTCGACCTGTGGATCGGCCTGCCGGACAGCGAACACGACCGCACAGCGGAGTTCAAACCGCCGACCGCCCTGCCGGCCTTCGGCGAGGTGACCGATCCCAAGAAGGCGGCCTTCCTCACCCCCTGGGCGGCGCCGAACGGGCGCGGGCCGGAGTGGCGGCGGCTGGAGGTCCCTTCCGCCAACGGCCATGCCACGGCCGAGGCGCTGGCCAGGTTCATGGGCGCCCTTGCCGGGGACGGCGATCTCGACGGGGTGCACATCCTGTCGCCCAAGGTGCGCGATCAGGCGCGGGTCCAGCGGATCAAGGGCCCGGACCTGGTGCTGCCGTTCGTGCTCAGCTGGGGCGCGGGCTTCATGCGCAACCCGCCCAACATGTTCTTCGGTCCCGGCGTCGAGACCTTCGGCCACAGCGGCTGGGGCGGCAGCTGCGCCTTCGCGGACCCTGAGGCGAAGCTGGCCGGCGCCTATGTGATGAACCGTCAGGACATCCACCTGATCGGCGATCCCCGCAGCCGGCGGCTGATCAACGCGGCCTACGAGAGCCTCTAGGCGACCGCCAGCACCCCGGCGATCTGCTCCTCGACGGCGGTGAACCTCGATCGGCCGCGGATTTCCGCCAGCGGCGCGGCCGTGCCGTTGACGAGGTAGGTCATGCCGCGACCTGTCGAGGGCTGCACCCAGAGCCCGGAGACCAGGCCATAGGCGTCGCCGGCATGGCCGATCCAGCCGGCGCAGTCCGGAAACAGGCTGTCACCGCCGGCGTCGGTGAGGATCTGGACGCCGAGGCCACAGGCGAGGATGGCGCCGCCATAGGCGTCGCCATTCGGCTTGGCGGCGTCGTAGCGCCAGACCGGCGTGGCCATCAGCTGGATAGTCTCGGGCCGCAGCAGGCGGACGGCGTCGACCTGGCCGCCGCCGGCCAGCAGCCGGGCGATGACCTCCAGGTCACGGGCGCTGGCGCGCAGGCCGCCCTGGGGCGAGAAGACAAAACCGTTGCCGCCTTCATACTCGTCGGGGGCCAGGCGCAGGGTCTCGCCCTCGGGCGAGCGGGTGACGGCGATCTCCGGGGCCTTGGGAATGACGGCGTCCAGCTGTGGCTGCCAGGGACCGGCGGCGTTCCAGGGACCGTCCTCGCCGGGCGCCTTGCGGTAGAGGGCGGCGCCGTAGTTTCGCAGCTTCTGCGGAACCCCCGACCAGTTGTAGCCGCACTCGAGGCCCAGCGGCTCGAACACCCGGCGGGTCATGTAGAGGTCGAAGCGCATGCCGGTCATCCGCTCGATCAGCTGGGCGATGACCGCGAAGTTGACGTCCGCGTAGGCGAAGTACTGGCCGGGCGGCTCGGTGGCTGGCCCGAACCAGGCGCCGCCATCCCACTGCTTGCCGGCGGGAGTCAGGGCGTCGGCCAGCTGACGGCCGAGACCGACGGGGAAGCTGGGACCATTGCGCAGGCCGCTGGTGTGGCTGAGCAGCATGCGCGGGGTGATGGGGACGTCCGGGAACAGCGGGTGGCGCAGGGTGAAGCGCAGCAGGTCGGAGACGTCGTCGTCGAGGCCGATACGCTCCTGCTGCTGCAGCATCATGAAGCCGATGGCGCAGACCAGCTTGGAGATGGAGGCGATGCGCATCGGCGAGTCTGTGCGCATGATGCGGCCGGTCTCCAGGCCGTCGACGGCATAGCCGCCGGCCTTGGCGAGGACCGCGGTCTGGTCCGGCCTGCGGAAGGCGATGGCGGCGTAGCCGGGGACGGCGCGCTTAGGGTCGCCGGCCCCGGTGAGCAGGCGGGAAAAGGGGTCGTCCTGTGAAAAGGCGGGGGAGGCCACGGCGGCGGCGGCCGTCGCCATCAGGGTCCGTCTGGAAATCACGCTCGGGGCCTCCGGTGAACGGCCACCATAGACGCTATTCGACCGCCGCCACCACTGCGCGGCGCGACATCCGCCAGGCGCCCCAGGCGAAGACGGCGACGCCGGCCCAGATGAAGCCGAAGCTCAGGGCCCGCATCGGGGTGAAGACCTCGCCCAGCGCCAGCCCGACGAAGAACTGGAGGGTGGGGGCGACGAACTGCAGGAAGCCGAGGGCCGTCAGCGAAAGCCGCCGCGCCGACCAGGCGAACAGGGCCAGGGGGATGACGGTGGCCGGGCCGGCGGCCATCAGCAGCAGGGCCAGGCTCCAGCCGGTCAGGAAGTGGCCGGCGCCGGTCGACTGCAGCCACAGCACATAGGCCAAGCCTGGCAGGGCCAGGTAGGCGCATTCGAAGAACAGCCCGGTCTGGGCGTCGGCCTTTACCTGTTTGCGGATGACGCCGTAGGCGCAGAAGCTGATGCCCAGCCCCAGCGAGATCAGCGGCAGGTGCCCGAGTGCGATCGTCTGGACGCCGACCCCGACCGTGGCCAGGGCGATGGCGATCTTGCCGCTGAGCGGCATGCGCTCGCGGAAGAACAGGGCCCCGACGGCCATGTTGAGCAGGGGATTGATGTAGTAGCCGAGGCTGGCCTCGATGACCTTCTGGTGGTTCACCGCCACCACATAGATGGTCCAGTTGATCAGGATGGCCAGGGTCGACAGGGCCAGCAGGCCCAGCGTCCGCGGCTCGGTCAGCACCCGGCGAACCTCGCCGCCCTGGCGCGACAGCCAGACAAGGCCCAGCGCCCAGAACACCGCCCACAGGGTGCGGTGGGCGATCATCTCGGCCGTGCCGACGCCAAGGTTTCCGAGCAGGTGGAAGTAGAGGGGCAGGAAGCCCCAGAAGCCATAAGCCGCGAGACCCGCGAGCATGGCGGCCTGGCCTTCGTTCTTTGGTCCGGGCAAAACACACACTCCAGAAAGTAAAAGGCCCGGAACCTTGGGGTCCCGGGCCTCGTCTTTCGCTCCGCTTGTTGCGGGGCTTTCGACTAAGCCAGGGCCTTCTGGTTGATCAGGCCACGCTCGTGCAGCAGCTGGGCGATCTGCACGGCGTTGAGGGCGGCGCCCTTGCGCAGGTTGTCCGACACCACCCACAGCGACAGGCCGTGCTCGACGGTCGGGTCGTTGCGGATGCGGCTGACGTAGACCGGGAACTCGCCCTGGACCTCCTTGGGCGTCGCGTAGCCGCCGTCCTCGCGCTTGTCGATGACCACCAGGCCCGGCGCCTCGCGCAGGATCTCGCGGGCCTCGTCGTCGTCGAGCGGGGTGTGGAATTCGATGTTCACCGACTCGCCGTGGCCGACGAAGACCGGCACCCGCACGCAGGTGGCGCTGACCTTGATGTCCGGATCGAGCATCTTGTGCGTCTCGTCGGCCATCTTGCGCTCTTCCTTGGTGTCGCCCGAGCCGTCGTCGAGGAAGACGTCGCACTGCGGGATCACGTTGAAGGCGATCTGCTTGTGATAGACCTTGGGCGGCGGCGCGCCGAGGACGAAGACGCCCTTGGTCTGGTCCCACAGCTCGTCCATGGCCGCCTTGCCGGTGCCGGAGACGGACTGGTAGGTCGAGACGACGATACGCTTGATCTTCGCCGCGTCATGCAGGGGCTTGAGCGCCACCAGCAGCCCCGCCGTCGTGCAGTTGGGGTTGGCGATGATGTTCTTCTTGCGGAAGCCCTCGATGGCGTCGGGGTTCACCTCCGGCACGATCAGCGGTACGTCCGGGTCCATGCGGAAGTGGCTGGAGTTGTCGATGACGATCGGGCCGGCGCGGCCGATCTTCTCGCCCCAGGCCTTGGAGACCGAACCACCGGCGCTCATCAGCACGATGTCGACGGTTGAGAAGTCGAACTGTTCGAGATCCTTGCATTTGAGGGTCTGTTCCTTGAACGAGACCTCCATGCCCATGGATTTGCGGGACGCGATCGCATGGATCTCGTCGACCGGAAACTCCAGTTCCTCGAGGATGTTGAACAGTTCGCGACCCACGTTGCCCGTGGCGCCGACGATGGCCACTCGGTAGCCCATCGGTAGTCTCCAGTTTCATTAAGGCCGGGACGGATACGCCCCCGATGGAACCCACGCAAGGCGAGGAAACCTCTAGGCCGGTTAAGGCCCCCTTTTCGGGCGGTTTATGGCCGGCCGATAGGGACTAGGTCTGTCGCACATTCATGGAAGGCCCTGATATGGCGACGCTGTTTCTGACCTACAAGCTGAAACCCGAAACTGCACCGGAAGTGTTCGAAGCCTGGATACGGGACAGCGACTACCCGGCCATGCGCGGCCTGCGGCGGGTGGCGTCGTACGTGAACTACAAGGCGACCGGCCTCTTGATGGGCGAGGGCAAGCCCAGCGCCGACCATATCGAGGTGTTCGACATCCCGGACCTGGCCGGCTTCGTGGCCGAAGACATGCCGGGCGGTGTGGTGCAGGCGATCATGGGCCAGTTCATGGGCTATGTGGACAACCCGGAATTCATCATCGCCGAGGCGGTGGTTTAGGCGGTCGTTGACTACGCCTCGGAGCATCCTTCTCCCCTTGCGGGAGAAGGTGGCGCGAAGCGCCGGATGAGGGGTCGACAGACCTGTCGGCTGCGATGAGGGGGTTGGGACAAGCTCGCTTTGAGCGGGTGCGACCCCTCATCCGTCGGCTCTGCCGACACCTTCTCCCGCAAGGGGAGAAGGGAGTCCTGAGGCTAATCCCTGATAATCCAGCCTACCGCGCCCGCCTGTAGGTCAAATCAAACGTGGGCTTCCAGGTCACGCCCTTGTCGGCCGAGGTCTCGCCGAACTGGCGGACCGTGCCGTCGGCGGCGGGGGTGTAGGTCATGCGGGTCAGCGTGCCGCCCCAATCGCCCTGTATGACGATGGCCGTGCCTGTCCAGCCGCCGCGGAACTCGGCCCAGGTCCCGCTGGAATCCAGCCAGGTCTGGCGCCAGCCCTTTTCGTCGGGACGCCAGGCGTTGAGGCTGCCGCCGCCGTTTCCCTTCAGCGGCTTCCAGTTCTCGCGCACCGCGCAGCCGCCATAGAGCTTCTCGATCGTGCTGCGGGCGACCAGCACGTCCTGGCCGGTGGGGTAGACGTCCCAGTTGCCGACCCAGAAGTCGAACTGCCGGCGCTCGGGCTCCTGGCAGGGGGGCGTGGCGGCGGGCGCGGTCGTCTGGGC
>SDZP01000520.1 GCA_004144935.1 Caulobacteraceae bacterium
CCCAGCTCGCATTTGATGAAGACGAAGATGGCGGTCATCATGGCGGCGGTTCCTCCGGCGGTTCGGGGACGGTCTAGCGGATGGCGACGTGACTGATAAGGCATCTGGCGAGATCGATCTCGAAGCCGAGTACAACAATCGCGCCCGCGTCCCCGACCACATGGCCGCCATGGGCCAGTGGAAGGCCGCCGCCGAGGCCGCCCGCGCCGCCCATCCGCCCGAGACGATCGCCTACGGTCCCGGCCCGCGCGAGGTGATGGACCTGTTCTCCGCCGGACCGGACGCCCCCATCGTCATCTTCCTGCACGGCGGCTACTGGCAGGCGCTCGATAAAGACTGGTTCAGCGGCCTCGCCCCCGCCTTCCTGAAACACGGCGTCAGCCTCGCCGTCCCGTCATACGACCTCGCCCCGACCGTGCGGCTGGGGACCATCCTGAAACAGGTCCGCGCCGCCGTGGACCTGATCCGCGCCCGCAACGGCGGCAAACGCCCCGTCGTCTTCGGCCATTCCGCCGGCGGACACATGTCGGCCTGCATGCTCAGCGAGGCCCGCGCCTCCGCCGCCGTAGCCATCAGCGGGGTCTTCGACCTGCGGCCCCTGATCGACACCTCGATCAACACCGCCCTGGGCCTCGACGCCAATACCGCCGCCGCCCTCTCCCCCATCTTCTGGCCCATCCCCAACGGCTCCACGCCCGGCGGCACGGTGCTGGACTGCCTCGTCGGCGCCGACGAAAGCCCCGAGTTCCTGCGCCAGTCGAAGATGATGGCCGACCACTGGGCCAACAACGGCGTCCAGACCCGCTATGAGGCCCTGCCGGGGCTGAACCACTTCACGGTGCTGGGGCCGCTGCTGGATGCGGACAGCGCGATGGTGAAGCGGGTGGTTGAACTGGCGAAGGACGCCGCATGAACAGGCTTCTCGCGATATCAGCGGCCCTCGGCTGCATCCTTCTCGCCACCCCCGCCTCGGCCTGCCTGGTGTTCATGTTCCCCGACCCGGAAACCGGGGAAATGGTTTCCGAAAACACGCCGCGAGGCCTGACCCTTCTTCAGGCGGAACTGCGCGGCAACGCCGATGCGGTCTTGATCGCTCAGGTCAGCGCGATGCGCCTCGCCGAACCCTATGCCGTCGACCTGACCTTCACCGCCGTGCGCCCGGTCTACGACGCGGCCCTGTCCGAACCCATCGTCGTCGTCCAACGCCGCATCCGCAGCCAGATGTGCGAATGGCCTCTCCAGCTCGGTCAGTTCGCCGTCCTCTACGTTCGACGCGACGGCGCCGACGGATGGACCCTGACGGACGTGTTCCGTCCGGAGGACCTGCAGGATCGGCCTGAAGGCTACGGCACCCTGCTGCGACGGATGGCTGACGGCTCCATGCCCCTGCCCGACTACGGCGACGTCGTGGACCCCGCCGAACTGGCCCGGATGGCCCGGGCTGACCGCAGTTTCTCTCCCATTCCTTTCGGTTCGCGCTCGCCGCCCGAAGGGCTGGTCAGCGTCGATCCCGCGCAATGCGAAGACGAGGGCGAATGCGCCTGGCGCGATGATGCGGGCGTCGAGCACTACTATTGGGAAGGCGAGCTGGCGGTCAAAACCGTCACCGTCGTCGATGTCGGAGACCGCTCGATCGCCGCCTTGGGGATCGGAACCGCGCGCTCAATGGACGACGTCGTCCGCAACGTCCGGGTCTTCCTTCCGGAGGCGAACCTCACGTGCCGACAGAGTAACGACGGCCACGACTGCGGCGCCACCTTGGGCAAAGGCTGGTTCACACTGTTCTTCGACGCCGCCGGTCGTCTGACCGAGGCCCGGCTCGACGCCCGCCACTTCACCTGATCCCGGGCTCCCGAAACAATAAGTTCCGCGCCTCGCTTCTTTCGCTTCCCGCCGCGACCGGGATAAACAGAACCCCGACACCGGTGACAGCCGTCACGGGAGCGGAGATTGAAATGCGCCACGACCGCCTGACCGTTCTCAACGCCCTCGAAGCGCAGGGCGTGGCCCCCGTCTT
>SDZP01000521.1 GCA_004144935.1 Caulobacteraceae bacterium
ACACTAGGTCGTAACGCCAAACGTCAGGTTAAAGCGCTTGAACCTTGTTCGCTTGCGATGCGCCGCGTCCCCGGCCATTCTGATCAGCGATCACCTGAGCCGGAGCAGCCGGCCGCCTGGGAGGGCACCATGACCGACGCCGCCGCTATGCAGGATATCCTCATCCGCCAGAAGGCCGCCCATCTGCGCGACGGCGCGCCGACGGCGGAGCAGCGTATCGACCGGATCGACCGTTGCATCGGTCTGCTGGTCGACCACAGCAAGGCCATCGAGGATGCGCTGAACACCGACTTCGGCAATCGCTCCCGCGAGGCGACGCAGCTGACGGACATCGCCGGGTCGATCGGGCCGTTGAAGCACGCGCGGGACAACCTGCGCAAATGGATGAAGGGCGAGAAGCGCAAGACCTCGCCCGCCATCCTCGGCCTGTTCGGGGCCAAGGCGGAGGTGGTCTTCCAGCCCAAGGGCGTGGTTGGCGTCATCAGCCCCTGGAACTTTCCGGTCAACCTGACCTTCGCGCCGCTGGCCGGCATCCTGGCGGCCGGCAACCGGGCGATGATCAAGCCTTCGGAGTTCACTCCGGCCACCTCGGAGCTGATGAAGGTAATGTTCGGAAAGGTGTTCTCGGAGGAGGAGATCGCCGTCGTCACCGGCGGGCCCGAGATCGGCCAGGCCTTCAGTGAGCTGGCCTTCGACCACATGATCTTCACGGGGGCGACCTCGGTGGCGCGCCACGTCATGCGGGCCGCCGCCAACAACCTTGTGCCCCTGACCTTGGAACTGGGCGGCAAGAGCCCGGTGATCGTCTCGCGCAGCGCCGACCTGGCCCTGACAGCCGCCCGGGTGATGAACGGCAAGACCCTGAACGCGGGCCAGATCTGCCTGGCGCCCGACTATGTGCTCACCCCTGAGGAAACCGTCGGTGAGTTCGTTACCCAGGCCCGCGCCGCCGTCAGCAAGATGTTCCCGACCATCAAGGACAACCCCGACTACACCGCCGTCGTCGCCCAGCGCCACTACGACCGGATCATGGGCTACATCGACGACGCCCGCGCCAAGGGGGCCGAGATCGTCGAGCTGAAGCCAGAGGGCGAGGACCTCAGCCAGCAGGAGCATCGCAAGATCGCCCCGACCCTGATCCTCAACCCGACCGACGACATGAAGGTCATGCAGGAAGAGATCTTCGGGCCGGTGCTGCCGGTGAAGACCTACAAGACCCTGGAAGAGGCTACCGGCTACATCAACGCCCACGACCGGCCGCTCGGCCTCTACTGGTTCGGCACCGACGAGGGCGAGAAGGCCAAGGTGCTGGCCACGACGACCAGCGGCGGGGTGACGATCAACGACGTCGTCATGCACGTGGCCCAGGAAGAGCTGCCGTTCGGCGGGGTCGGCCCATCGGGCATGGGCAGCTACCATGGCCATGACGGCTTCAAGGAATTCAGCCACCGCAAGGCCATCTACACCCAGCTGAAGAAGGACATCGGTCCGCTGGTGGCCATGCGGCCGCCCTACGGTCCGGGCATCCGCAAGATGCTGGCCGGGCAGATCAGCCGGTGAGGCCGCGGCGCCACATTTCCGTGGCGTCATAGTCCCGCCCTTTGCGCGCCGCCTTCGGCTGCTTACATCTGCGGTGTCGCACCAACGCGACTCGAAACGGAGAATGCTCATGCGCGCCCCCATCCTGGGCGGGCTTATCCTGGCCACCCTGACCGGCTTCTCGGTCCAGGCCCAGGGCAGCGTCGACTTCCGGGCCCAGGCCCGGTGCCTTGCCGTCTATGAAGCGGCCGCCAGCGCGGTTGAACAGGGGGGCGGCGACAAGGTGCTGGTCAAGAGCTTCGACCGAAACCGCGAACGCACCGCCCTGGCGCTGGCCGCCCGCCGCGACCTGCCGGCCGGGACCAGCCCGGCCGCGATCCAGTCGGCCGAGGCCGACAAGCTGGAGGGCCGGAGCAAGGACGCCTTGGTCAACGAAGCCAAGGCCTGCGACAAGACGCTGGGGTATT